>DATEIG010000153.1:0-16851 GCA_035279185.1 Mycobacterium sp. | reverse complement strand
TGCAAGCAGAATGTGAAGATCAAGAGCTATCCGGCGCAGGAGTGGTACGGCTTCATCGTCGTCTGGCATGAGCGGCACGGCCGCGCGCCGTACTGGCAACCGCCGGTACTTCCCGAATTGGAGACCGACGAGTACTACCCGCTGCACCCGCATTCCCGGATGCTCAACCGGGTCAAGGTGCATGCGCAGATGATCATCGAGAACGCCGCTGATCCCTACCACGTGCAGTTCGTGCACAAGGCCGACAGCGCCGCCAACACGACGTCGTTCGACGTCAACGGATATCACCTGCACGCGACCGTGACCGCCAACTTCGGTGGCGGCCGCGCATCGACATGGCTCACGCCCGACGGTCCTGTCGACGCCAACATCATCTATGACAACTACTCGCTGGGGTTGGGCATCGTGCGGTTCCCCGAGGAGCTCGTCGCGACCATCGAGGTGACGGGCCAGACACCGGTCGACGAGGATTACACCGACTACTTCTACACACAGGCCTCGGTGCGCGAACCCGGCGACACCGGCGACAAGCCGGCCGGCCGTGCAGCGAAATTCCTTCAGCTGCAACAGGAGGTGATCAAACAGGACTTCTTCACCTGGGAGAACATGAAGTATCTGGAGAAGCCCAACCTCGCCCCTGAGGAAGCCCGCGACTACGCGGCCCTGCGGCGCTGGGCGCACCGGTTCTATCCGGGTGAGGAGCCGTCGCCGATCGACTTCGGGTACACCGCCACCGGCGAACCGGACCCGGCGGCGGCGGGTGCCTGACGGTCTCAGGCCGGACGGGCCGATGGGTCCGTCGCAGTTCGGTGTCGAGCGCTTCACGATTCCGGACGTCCTCGACCGGCGCGCGGAGCAGTTGGGCGAGAGAGTCATGATGTCCATCGCGGGGACGCCGGTGACGTTCGCGCAGATGCGGGACCGATCCTGTGCGGCGGCGAACGTGTTGGCAGACAACGGTGTCACGAGGGGTGACACCGTCGCTCTCTTCACGGCAACGTGTCCCGAGTGGGTGTACTTCTGGCTCGGCGCCGCACGGATCGGGGCGGTCACGGCCGCGGTCAACGTCGCCAACAAGGACGAATTCCTGGTCCACGCACTACGCCTGGCGCGGGCGAAGGTCGCCGTGACCGACGCCGAGCGGCACGGCCGCCTCGCTGAGGTCGCCGACCGGGTCGAGACCATGAAAAGCTGCTTGGTGACCGGTGATTCACTGACCGAGGCATTGACGGCTGCACCGAACACCGCGCCCGACGTGGCCCCGGCCATGCCTCACGATGTCGCGGCGCTGTTCTTCACCTCCGGCACCACCGGACCGTCGAAGGCCGTCGCCACCACATGGCACTACCTGTTCTCCGCCGCAGCGGGGGTGGCTGCCGCGTGGGAACTCGGCCGCGGTGAGGTCGTGTGGAGCGCGATGCCACTGTTCCATCTGAGCGCGGCGCCCTCGGTGCTGGTGCCGATGCTGCTCGGATCGACGACGGTGTTGTCGGCGGCATTCCGGCCGAGCGAAGTGTGGGACGACATACGTACCTGCGGCGCAACCGGTTTCGCCGGTGCGGGCGCGATGGTGTCGATGCTGTGGAATCAGCCGCCCGACGCACACGACGCGCAACTGCCGCTGCGGTTCATCTCAGCCGCCCCCATCGCGGCCGATATGTACCGCAGCATCGAGAAACGGTACGACGCGAAGATCGTCACGATGTACGGCATGACCGAGGCGTTCCCGATCGCGTTCAAGAGCGTCTCCGAGGACGGGGTTCCCGGGACGTCGGGGCGCGTCAACCCCGCGTTCGACGTTCGGATCGTCGACAGCGACGGCCAGCCCGTGGCCGATGGCAACGTCGGCGAGATCGTCTGCAGAGCCAGGTCTGCGGGCGTGATGAGCCTGGGTTACGTCGACGCCGATGCCGGCTCGGCGCTGAACGTCGCGGCACACGACGAGTGGTTCCGCACAGGCGATCTGGGGTCCTTTGACGACGACGGCAACCTGACCTACGTCGATCGGGCCAAGGATTCACTGCGGAGGCGCGGAGAGAATGTCTCGTCGGTCGAGGTCGAGGCGACGGTGGTGCGGCATCCCGCGGTAGCCGAGGCCGCCGCCGTCGCGGTGCCGAGCGACCTGGGGGAGGACGACATCCTGGTCGTCGTCACGCTCACGCCGGGAGCCGAATTCGATCATGCCGATCTCTTGGACTTCTGCTCGGCGCGCATGCCGTACTTCTGCGTTCCCCGGTATCTGGAGGTGCTCGACGAGATACCGAAAAACGTCATAGGGCGGATTCGCAAGGACCTGTTGCGTGAGAGGGGTCTCGGCGAAGCCGCTTGGGACCGTGAGGATCACGGCTACGTACTCAGTCGATAGGACGGGAGAAGAACACATGACGATGACCTACCAGCAGGAGTTCGTGCTCGCGGGGGTGACGGGGCGGGCGGCCATCCTGAACCTGAATGCGCGGCACAACCGGCTGTTCTCCGCGGGCGATTTCGGGGGCTGGGTGGCGACGTTCCGCCACGCGGGCGCGACGGTGGCCCTGGACGGGAAGACCTTCGCCAACCTGCGCGACGCATTCGACGGCGGCAGCGGTCAGCGGTTGGTCACCGTCGACCACGAGATCACCGTCGACGGGATCGACGCTACCCAGACCTGTGTCGCACTGCTGTTCGTCGATGGCGAACTGCGCGCGACAGGCGTCTACCGCGACACGTTGGTCTACGAGCGCGGTGGCTGGTACTTCACCTCTCGCGAGCTCCAATGGGACACCGCGACAAGCAAAGACGCGCTGCCGGTATGAGCCGGTGACCCGAGGGTGACCGAGGCCATCCGCTACGAGTTCGCGTTCGGCACCTACGAGGATGCCCTGCGCATGGTCGGCGTGCGCAGCGAACCCAGGTTCGCCGGTACCGCGGTGAGTGCGGCGCGCATCCAGCACTTCGCATCGATGGTGCAGGACGGCAATCCGGCCTACTGGGATGCAGACTTCGCTTCCGCGGCGTGGGGCGGTTTGGTCGCCCCACCCGCGATGTTGATGAGTTGGCTCATTCCGCCGCCGTGGCTTCCCAACGGGCAGCGGCCTGTTCCGTCGATCGCGATCCGGGTGCCGCTGCCGGGAACCACGTTCATCAACGCGTCCAACGACGTCGAGCTCGTCACACCCATCCTCGAAGGCGACCTACTGAAGGTGGTCGAGGAGGTGGTCTCGGTGTCCCCGCAGAAGCGGACGAAGGTCGGCATCGGCCACTTCGTCGAAACCTGCGACAGCTACTACCGCGACGACGGGTCCCTGGTCGCCACCAACCGGAACACGTTGTTCCGCTTCACACCTGCGGAGTCGCCATGAGTGCGTATCGCGGGCTGTCGTGGGCCGATGTCTCGGTGCCGGCCGACCTCGCCGAGGTCGTCGATGAGATCAGCTACCAACGCGTGGTGATGAACCCCGGTGCGACGTGGGACTACTTTCCCGGCCACTACGACCCGGATTACGCCCACAAGCACGGTCACCCGTCCATTTTCGTCAACACCATGCATCTCGCCGGCTTCGTGGACCGCATCGCCACCGACTGGGCCGGACCGTACAGTCGGGTGGTGCGCCGCAAGGTGTCGATCGTCGGCTCCGTGTACGCGGGCGACTCGATGATCGGCCGCGGCCGGGTCGTCGACAAGCGGCAGGAGAACTCAGGCGACACCATGCGTCATCTCGTCGACCTCGAGATCGCGATCTTCAACCAGCGCGACGAACTGTGCTGCCCGGCGAGCGTGACCTTGGAGTTGCTGCCTGACAACGGTTGACGGCTAGCTCGGCGGCAGTTCGCCCATCGTGACCGTCGACTGTATCTCGGTGTATTGCGCGAGCCCTTCAGGCCCGAACTCGCGGCCGATCCCGGATTGCTTGAACCCGCCGAACGGTGCGCTGGTATCCAGCTGGTACATGTTGATCCCGTATGTGCCGGTGCGGATTTCGGCAGCAACCTGAAGACCGTGCGCGACATCGGCCGTCCACACCGATCCCGCCAAACCGTAGTCGCTGTCGTTCGCGATCCGGATGGCGTCCGCCTCATCGGAATAGGTCAGCACGGTGAGGACAGGTCCGAAGATCTCCTCGCGGGCGATCGTCATGTCGTTGGTTGCGCCGGTGAACAAGGTCGGCTGCACATACCAACCACGATCGAACGGCTTCTCCGGCCCGCCCACGACGACTTTCGCGCCTTCGTCGATACCCGACCGGATGTAGCCCTGTACGCGCTCCTGCTGGCGTTGGGCGACAAGCGGTCCCACGTCCGTCGACTCGTCGGAGGGATCGCCGACCGTCAGTCCGCCGACCATATCGGCGAGAGCGTCGACGACCTCGTCGTGCTTGCGCTCGCTGACCAGAATCCTCGTCTGCGCCACGCAGGCCTGACCGTTGTTCATCAGGCCCGCCATCTTGAGGTGCTTCACGGTGTGGTCGACATCCGCGTCGTCGAGGATGATCGCCGCCGACTTGCCGCCGAGTTCCAGGCTGACGCGCTTGAGCTGCTCACCGCACGCCGCGGCGATGCGTCGGCCGGCCGCCGTGGACCCGGTGAACGCGATCTTGTCGACGCCAGGATGCCGGACCAGGGTCTCGCCGGTCTCCCGACCGCCGGGCACGACGGACACCACACCCTCGGGAAGGTCGAGGTCGTCGATCATCTCGGCCAACCACATCGCATCCAGCGGCGTCTCCGGTGCCGGCTTGACGACCACCGTGCATCCGGCGATCAGTGCGGGGATCAACTTCGGCATGATCAGGACCTGGGGCACGTTCCACGGCACGATCGCGCCGACGACACCGACGGGCGCCCGCCGCACCTGAACCTGGCCGAAAAGGCCCTGCCGACGTTCCACCCACGCGAACTCCTTCGCGGTCGCCAGCGTCAGATACATCTGGGACAGCGCGCCATTGGCCTGACCGAGCCTGCTGAACGTGCGAGGAGAGCCCATCTCCGCGGTGATGAGGTCGGCCATCTCTTCCGCGTGCGCGGTGTAAGCCACGGTGAGCTTCTCGATTTTCTCCATCCGCTCGGAGACCGGAAGCCGGGGCCACGGCCCCTCGTCAAAAGCCTTGCGCGCGGCCTGCACTGCGCGGTCGACATCTTCTGCTGCCGCCTCCGGCGTCTCGCCGATCGGCTCCTCGGTGTGGGGAGAGATCACCGATATCCGGCCGTTGGTCGCGGGTGCCTGCCAGCGGCCGCCGATGTAGAGCTCGTCATACGACATCGACCTCATACGCCTGCCTCCTCATACGACTGCCTGGCCCACGAGCGGAACTCGGTGATGGCGCCTTCGCCCCGCGCCAGTTGCGGCTGATTGCGGTAGATCTTGGCCTCCCAGATCGGAATGTCCTGCTCGATCTGTTTGCAGAAGTCGCGCGCGAAGCCGAGCCCCATCCTCGACATCTCGCCGGTCTGCACGTCTGTCTGCACGAAGAACGTGTACCGCGCGTCGACCACGTCTCCGTCGACCGGTGTCACGGTGAGCAGTGTGCACGACCGGCCGAGGCCGCGGTGGCGAACGACGTCGATACCCATGCCGAACAACTCCGAGTCGACTGCGCCGGACACCGGCCCGCGGGGGGTCTGGAACGTCACCTCCGCAACGGCTCTGAGCCAGTGCCCGTCGGTGTGCAAGTCGAGGTCGCCGAACCCGGAGACGCCGTGCACCGTGGCGAAATGGGCGATGTCGACGGTGTTCTCGAACACCTCCTGCGGATGGGACCGGAACCGCCAGCGGGCCTCGTCGGGTGCGTAGAACGTGAAGCCCGCATCGTCGCTCTCGGGGATCTTCGGCAGTTCCCATTCCGGTTCGGTGCAGTCGGGCGAATACCAGACGAAGATGATGCCCGCGCGCTCCACGGTCGGCCATGCGCGCAGCCGTGCGGTTCTGTTGACCGTTCTGGCGTAAGGGATCTCGACGTTGCGGCCCGCTCCGTCGAAGCGCCAGCCGTGAAACGGGCAGACGACGCAGTCGCTCTCGACGGTGCCGCCCACGCCGATGTCGGCGCCGAGGTGCGGGCAGTAGGCATCGAGCACATAGGGCGTTCCGGAGTCCCCGCGGTAACAGATCAGCCGCCTGCCGAAGTAGTGCATGCCGACGACCTGACCGGTGGCGACCTCGTGGCTGTAGGCGACGTGGAACCAGCCCTTGGGGAAGGGCGCGAACGGAAACCGCTTGCCGACCTCGTCCGTCACGACGCCACCGCCCGTCGCCCTAAAGTTGCTATTACTGCTAACATAGCAAAAAAGAAATTCAGGGAGTGCCTGTGGGTGATGACTGGCGTCGGTATCCGTTCGAACTCGTACCGGGCGACCCCCATTTCGTCTTTCCCGCCGCAGAAGCCAACCATCCGACGTGCGAGTCGGACACGTGGTACCTCGCAGGAGAACTCACCGGTGAGTCGGGCCGAAGGTTCGCCTTCTTCACGATCTACAACAAGAACCGACCCGGGCAGGCGATTGTCGCCGACTTCTACACGCTGGCCCTGTTCGACCTCGACAACGGCACCTACGGCACCTACACCGACTACGACATGCCGGGCGGCAACAAGAAGGATCCGTCGCGTCCGAAGATGACGTTCGCCGATGACATCCTGGACTTGGCCTACGAGTGCAGCGCGGGCACCTCGGTGTGGCGGACAGTTCGGGACGACCAGGGCGAACCGCTGCCCTACACCTACGCATTCAGCCTTTTCGGCACCGACCACCACGGCGACGCCATGCGGTTGGATCTGGAGGTCGAGCCGTCGCGGGCACCGGTGCCGCTTGGGGCCGGGGCCTACAACGGGGTCATCGAGTGCTTCGGACAGGCGACCACGTACTCCTACTTCCAGACGCGGATGTTGATGACGGGAACCCTGTCGTGGGGTTCGGTGCAGGAGAAGGTCACCGGAAGCGCCGGCCATGTGGATCGACAGTGGTTCCCCCTTGTCGCCAACGACGGCGGCGCGACCGGTGACATCCGGTCGCGCGGGCACGAGTGGCGCACGATCAACCTCGACAACGGTGTGGACATCAGCATCTGGCGACAGTTCGATCGCACGAATCACAATGCGCCGCAGCCGTTCACCGGCGCGACGGTGAGCTCACCGAACACCGCACCTGAATTCGCCGACGACATCGAGGTCGCCGTCACCAGCTACGTGCGCTGGCCAGAAGAGATCCGCACGCTTGTTCCGCCTCCCGCGAAGGCGCGATACCTCTCCGATCGTCATCGGCTGACTTCGCGCGCGCTCGACTTCGATCTGACGGCGGAGCCGTTGGTTGCCGCGCCTGCGCATCTGCTGCCCCTGGAATACATGGCGGGCCCATACCGCTATCAGGGCACGTATCGCGGGGAGCCCGTCAGCGGCTTCGCGTTCTACGAACGGTCGATGGCGTTGCACCGGGATTGGGAACTCGAGGACGTGCTCGAGAAGGCGGATGCAAAGGAGCGCGACGAGGTGGCTGCGCTCATCGACGCGCAGCGCTGATCGCGTTCTCCCAGACGGCATGTCGATGCTGCAGCCCGGGCTCGTTGCGGCCGAACACGAGGTGCTCCCTGACTCCTGACGCGAGGTTGGCCTGCAGCTTCTCGACGAGCGCGTAGTCCTCGTCGCGGACGGTGCCGTGCGCGTAGTCGAACACCGCCTGTGCACCCGCCGCGACCGACTCCTCGGACAGGTCAAGCGGAGTCGAGTTCTGGTGCACGGTGATCGAGCGGCCGGGCACGTCAGCGGGATACACGCGGAACAGTTCGCCGTTGGCGATCGTCGCCGACAGCACGATGTTGGGAAACAGCGCGTAGATGACGACCATCGCCTGTAACGGATTCCACTGGTCCTCGTCGCCCTCATCGAGATCGAGGATGCCGTTGAGCGGAAAGACGAGGCGGTGATGCGGACCGAACGAATCGAACACCGTGCAATTGCTGCGGGCGATGGTCGCGAACGTGGTCTTGTGCACGGTGGCGAAGTGATAGTTCTCGGCGAAGGTGTCGATTGCCAGCTTCCAGTTGATGGCGCAGTCGAGCACCTTTTCGCCCAGGGGTGACCAGCGTCCGATGCCCCACGAATCGAGTTCGTCGGCGAGCGGGCCGAGGAACCCGCGGATGTCCAGCGTCGCGTCGGGATCGAGGGCAATCCAGAGGAAACCCGCGCATTCCGTCGCCGGGAGCTCGGTCAGTCGCGCACCGTCTGACGCGCTCTCGGGGAAGCCCTCTTTCCCGGGTACACCGACGAGGTTGCCCTCGAGGTCGTAGTTCCATGCGTGATAGGGGCAGACGAGCCTGCGCGCCGACCCGCATCCGTCGGCGATTCGAGATTGCCTGTGCAGGCAGACGTTCTCGAACGCCTTGACCCTTCCGTCCGATGTTCGGGTCAGCAGTATGGAGCGACCCATCACCGTCTTCGTGCAGTAGGTTCCCGGCGCGGGCAGCTCGGAGACGTAGCCCACGAGTTGCGGGCTGGCCAGCACCATCTCGACGTCGCGGGCGTGGCGATCGACGGAGGTGTACGTGTCGGCGCGAACCGTGTATTCGGCGGGAGCCAGGTCCGTGGTTCTGTCGCGTGCCAACTTGAGCGCACGACGCGTGAGGTCGACGAGCTGATCGCGATCCATGCGCCTATCTTATTATTTTTATGAAGAAAGACGCCACCGTCCATCCTGTGGCGCCCAGGCGTCGTCAGTTTCGGTCGCCGGTGCGGTAACTGCCCTGCTCCTTGTAGGTGCGGTTGCTCGCGTACGCCATCAGGCGCACCGCAGCCCGGCGCCCCACCAGGTGACGGAACGCGAAGTGGGTGAACCGCAGAACACGGGCGGGAAACACCGTCGGCTGCTTGCCGAGGGCGTCGAGCGTCTCGCGGGCGACCTGCTCGGGCTCCTGTACCGGCACGTTCGCGTCATCCGGCTCGGAGGCGAGGTAGTTCGGCGTGCGTGTCGCGCCGGCGCAGCTGACCAGGACGTCGACTCCGTCATCGCGGAGCTCGGCCCAGAGGCCCTCTGCCAGCACGAGGTTGTAGGCCTTGGTGGCGGAGTAGTTGGCCACCCGGACCATGCCCTGTAGCGCACCCATCGACGACAGCAGGATGATTCCGCCACGGCCCCGCTCCCGCAGCCGTACGCCGAATCCGTGCGCGAGCACCAGCGGCCCGCGCACGTTGACGTCTATCTCCTTGAGGTGCGTGTCGACGTCGAAATTCCAGAACGGTCCCACAACCGAGAACGCTGCGTTGTAGACCAGGAGGCCGACGTCGACATCGGCGAGATCGGCGAGTATGCGGTCGAGGTCGCCGTGGACGGCGAGGTCCGCGCGTATCGCCCGGGTCTCGACACCTGCCGTTGCGGCGATGTCGTCGGCGAGCTGTTGCACGAGCTCGGCGCGTCGCGCGATCAGCACGACGTTGAGTCCCCGCTCGGCGCACCCTCGCGCGAGCGCCTCACCGAGCCCTTCGGACGCACCCGCGACTACAGCCCAGGGGCCGTAGCGGTCTGCGAACGTCATCATCTCAGCTGTCACTTCCGACGGTGACCGGCCGCGTGAAGGGATGTTCCCGCCACATCCGAATGAGGACCCACACGGGGACGATCAACCACCCCGCGTTCGTGGCGAACACGAGCGGTAGATGATCGCTGGCGAACGGCCCGGTGATCTCCTCGCCGAGGATGACGGTCACGGTGGCGAGCATCACCGACGCCCAGATGATCGACCAGTTGCGGATCCATTCCTTCCCCTTCCAGAACGCATACAGCGCAGCGATGTAGAAGGGGCCGTAGACGACCTGATCGATGACGACGATGGTGGTGTACCAGACCGGCCGCTCATACAGCAGAGGGTCGTAGGTGGCGAAGTACCAGTGCAGGAAGTCGATCATGTAGGCGGGCGGCCAGATCGGGTAGGTGAAGTTGCCGGGGTCGCGGATGACGAGCTGCTCGATGTCCGCCTGGTAGGTCACGAAGACGACGTTGACCAGAAAGAACATCCACAGGACGATGTCGCCCTTGCGCTCGCGGAACGGGATGACCTCGCGCGTGGCGGTGACGGGTGGCGCTTCAGACTTGTTGACCATCAGTCGAACTCCATCGTCAGACTGGTCGGGCCGCTGAGACCCAGCAGCGGTTTCCACGGCACCGTTCCGACCCGGCGCGGGTTCGGAAGCCGCTCCGAGAGGATCTTCAAGGCTTCGGCCAGTTCCAACCTCGCCAGATTGGCGCCGAGGCAGTAGTGCACCCCACCGCCGAACGTCAGAATCGGCGGCGGGTCGTCGCGGGTGATGTCGAACCGCGTCGGGTTGTCGTAGACGGCGCCGTCCCGGTTGGCGGCGTAGGTGTTCACGATGATAAAGGTGTCTGCGGGAAAGGTGTATTCGCCGATCTGCACGTCGTCGGCGACACTGCGCACGGTGCTGCACATCGACGGTGAATGCCGCATGGTCTCTTCGACTGCGCGCATCGCCAGCTCCGGTTCGTCTCGAAGGAGCGCCCACTGGTCGGGGTGGTCACACAGCACCTGCATCGACGCCGCGAGTTGGCTTCGCGTGGTGTCCGTTCCGGCGACCAGAATGCTGAACGCGAGCATCCGCAATTCGGCGGCGTCGAGGCGGTCGCCTCCGTCTTCGATGCGAATGAGTTCGGAGAGCAGGTCATCGGTCAGGTGGTGCCTGCGCCGGGCGATCATCTCGTCGATGTAGTCGTCGAACGCATCCCACGCCCGCAGCACGACGGGTTCCTCTTCGGCGAGGTCGCAGTCGAAGCTGACGATCTTGAAGATGTCCTCGGCCCATCGAGAGAACTGTTGCCAGTCGCCGCGGGGTGCACCGAGCAGCGCACAGATCACCGGTATCGGGTACGGCCGGGCGATGTCGGCGACGAATTCGCAACGGGACGACCCGATGACACCGTCGATGAGTTCGTTGATGACCGCGTGGATGGTGTCGTGCATACGCGCCGTCGCGCGCGGCGTGAATGCCCGCGAGACCAGGCTGCGCAGTCGACGGTGTTTCTCGCCCTCCATGTTCAGGATGCTGCTGGTCACCCTGTCCCACAGCGGACCCGAGGTGATGCCGTGGGCGGACAGGTGGATGCCTGTGGGAACCACGAAGCGCGGATCACGCAGCACTGTCCGCGCGAGCTCGTACGACAGCACCTCAGGGCCGATGGGGCCCAGTGCAATCGGCGCCGTCTGCTGCGCAGCGTGGAATTGCGGATAGATGTCCTGGGGCGTGTCGGTGAAGTCGTAGCTGAGCACCGGAAGGCCGGCGTCGAAGACACTGGGGTTGGTGGTGTCAGTGGTCATGCGGCATCACGGGATGTTGGTGTCCAGCAGCGTCAGGGGCAGTCCGGCCACCGACAGGTCGATCTCCTCGAGGTGCGTACCGTCGCCCTCGAGCTTCTGGCGGAATCGGATGTCGGCGCCGTAGCGGTCGGTGACGGCCTCCGCAGCGGCGGCGTCGGGAACCTGCACCACGACGGTGTAGATCCCGTCGCCCTGCGTGTCGAGGAACTCCTGAACCAGCGCGGCCACGGGTGCGGTCGCGCCAGGGAGCGGGCTGATCAGCTCGATACCCTGGTCCCAGGCGAGGCTGATCCGCAGCCCGAGTTCGGCCAATTCGGCTGGCACGAGGGAGAATCCGAGATCGCTGAACATCGTCGCGACGGCCTCGTGACGTTCGGGTGCGATGGCGAACACCACGTGGTGAAGCGACGAAGCCGACTCTGTCGATGTCATTTCCGCACCAAACCGCGCGGTTGAAGGAGGCCGAGGTCGAGGTGTGTGTGCCACCCGGGTGCGGCGTCGCAGACATCGGGAATCGCGTTGATGGCGCCCATCGCGGTCCAGTTGTAGCCGGGGTGCGTCATCGTGCCATCGGGCTGCTCGACACCCTGCAGGATGAGCTGCGTCGGAGGATCGCCGTCGATCACGATGCGGTAGCGCGTCTTTCCGAAGTCCCATTGCGGGTCGAGGTTGTCCGCCGTCGTCGTCGTGTACTGCGCTTCGAACTCGATGAGCGGTCGGCCGTCGACATGCGCGGTCCATACGTGCCGTTGAGCGGCGACGGTACCTCCGGGTATCGATCCGAGTTCGTGGGCGATGTCCTCGACCGCGACGGCCGCCTGCACGTCCGAGGTGACCTCGTCGATCTGCACACCGAGGGCCTCGGCGAGCATGTACATCGACTGAGCGAAGAAGATGGTGCCGAGCCCGAGAATCGTCGGCTCGGTGAGGAACGTGTCCTTCTCCTTGCCGAACCCCAGCCAGTCGATGTGGTCCAGCGGCGCGTCGTCGAGGACATTCACCACCTCGATGACGCGGATCTTGTCGATTCGGCTGACGACGCGCGCAAGCGTGAGCGGCAGGATGTCACCGGCATAACCCGGATGGATTCCGCCGGCGTGGAAGGACGTTCCGCCGTCTTCGCACGCGGCCCGGATCATGTCCCCGCCTTCGCGGAAGTCGTCCGTCGGGTGGAAGAAGCCGCTCGTCGTGACGACGTTCTTACCCGAGCGCAGCAGTCGGCAGACGGTGTCGACATCCATGATCACCGGTGTGTAGAACACGCAGTCGGCGTCTGCCGCCACCATCGATTCGACGTCGTCGGTGGCGATGACGCCTGTCGCCGGGATGCCGACGATGTCGCCTGCGTCCTTGCCGACCTTCTCCGGCGTGTGCACGAGCACGCCGACAAGGTCGAACACCGGGTTCTCGGCGAAGTGCCGAACTCCGACCTGGCCCACGTCGCCGGTCATCCATTGAATGATGCGGTAGGTCATGCGGCCGACCGCTCGCTCGGGGTGAACACGATGGGAAGGCGGCGGAATCCGCGAGTGACGGAGTTGCCGTGAAACACCGACTCGCCACCGGGTGCGAGCGCGTAGTCGGGCATTCGGGCCAGCACCTGTTCGACACCTATGCGGAACTCGAGGCGTGCCAGATTCGAACCGAGACAACGGTGTACGCCTGCGCCGAACCCGAGGTGCCGGTTCGCCTGGCGGTCGAGGATGCAGCGATCCGGTTCCGGGAACTCGACGCTGTCACGGTTCGCGGACGCGTAGTTGACCAGAACCGATTCACCCGGGCAGAACGTGTGGCCGTTCAGCTCGACCTCTTTGGCGACAGTGCGCGGGATGCCATGGATGGAGCCGCCGAAACGGATCAGCTCCTCGACGGCTCGCGGCATGATCCCGGGTTCACGGATCAGCCGGTCGCGCTCGTCGGGATGCGTCGCGAGATAGTGAAATGCGAACGACATGGCACTCGCCGTTGTCTCGAGACCGGCTTGCACGAGGAGCATGGCGTTGGAGACCACATCGGCGAAAGCCAGCTTCTCGCCGTCGATCTCGGCGGCAAGGAGCACGTCGATCATGTCGTCCTTCGGCGGTGCGTCGACCCGCGCTGACACCGCATCGTGCAGGTGTTGATACAGCCCGCCCCAGGCCGCCGCTCGGCTCCCGTCATCGGGACCGTTCAGTCCGGTGTCGGTCAGCTCGATACACAGCGGCACGTCGCCGATGGGCATGCCCAGGAGGTACTTGAAGAACACGATTCCGGGCTGACGCCACGCGACGTCGGCCAGATCGCCCGTGCCGGCTTCGATGAAGTCGTCGATCAATCGGTCCGTCTCGTCGCGGATCTGCGGGGTCAGTGACTTCATTCGCGCGGGCGAGAAGTACGGGTTGAGCACCTTTCGAAACTTCTGTTGGCGCGGTGGGTCGAGGGTGATCACCAGGTCGCCGGCAAGCTGCTCCGACGCCTCCGGAGTGGGATTGCTGGAGAAGTGTTCCCAGTCCTGCAGGATCCGGTAGCAGTCGGCGTACCGTGTCGCCACCCACGCACCGCCCGGCGTCGCCGACAGGAAAGGAGAATCGGTGTGCGAGAACGGGGTTCGCTCCCTCATCGCCGAATAGACGTCGTAGAGGAAGTCGATGTCGTTGAAGTCTTCATGGCGAAGATCCCAGTTCTCCGCGTGTTCCTCGGCGGGCTTCGTCACGGAGTCGGACCGCCTTGCTGCTCGGCTGCCTGGCGGGCTTCCCGGGCCTCGTGGATCTTCACCAGTTCGCGGAACCCGATCCTGTTGTACTTCGGCACGGGCTGGATGCCCCATTCGTCCTGCGCGGTGTCCTTGCCCTCGGCTCCTTCCGGCGGCCCGAGTGGGGGATAGGGGACCTTGCACTCCAGGGTGTCGTCGGAGTACCGGACCTTCAGCAGCTCACTGCAGATCTCGGTCAGGCTCAGCGTCGGGTAGCCGTAATACACCGCCATGAACGGCAGGGTGAAGGCACCTTCGATGACGAGGGCGACCAGGCAGACGAGCACCGCGCGCTTGATCCACTTGTGCATCCGGGCGTAGTACGGCGTGGTGCCCGGTGGCAGGTCCTCGTCGGGCTTGCGCTCTTCTGTGTCGGTCGGTGTAGTCATATCGGCTCCTTGAACCTGTTCAGTCGGTGAAGATCTCGCGATTGACCGTGTGCAGATACGGGATCGCCAAAAACGGTGTGATGTAGAAGATGTCGTAGAGCCACCAGCCGATGACCGGAAAGACGACACCGGCGAAGCGCACATCGGCGTACATGGTCATGTTGAACACGTACAGGCACCAGATGAGCACACCCATCCAGCAGGTGATGATCATCCACTGGTGGCCCCAGCGCTTCATCTGCAGGAATCCGATCGCCGCGGCGCAACGCATCGCGAAGACGGTGAGGATCATCCCGAACACCATGGACTTCTCACCCGGCCCGGCCGCACCCCCGACCCAGAATTCGTTGTAATGCCAGAAATAGCCCGCGTCGAACATGGCGCCCCAGCCGACCATCAGCACGCGATTGATCAGCGTGTGGTTGGCGACGAGGTCGAGCGCCCAGCCGAGGCTGTTGAGCATCCCGTCGATCAGAACGAGATAGCCGATCAGGGTGACGATCATCGGCCGCATGGACAGTCCCGCGCGGGCAGCCTGGCGCTGCAGCCAGACTCCTCGCAAGAAGATCGGCAGGCCGAAGATGCCGGGTGCCCACATGCCCATCAGGCCTGCACCGACGATCATCCACTTGTCTGCCCGGCGTTGGGCCAGGCGTGACTCCTCGTCGTGCTCTTCGAGGGATGGTGTGCCAGCCGCCCGCACATCCATGCTCACAATTCCCACCACCCCCGGGCGAAGGACATGTAGAGCTGGATTCCGAACATCATCAACAGGTAGCCGTAGATGACGATCTGCAGGACGATGAGCGCCCTCTTGCGCTTGCGTTCCTTCTGGTCCATGTCAATTGGCTCCTTCCATGAGGCTGGCGGCCGCGATTTCGCGTAGACCTTCGGAGATGGCCCCGTCGCTCGACAGCGGCGCGAGGATGCACGCTTCGGCAGCGTCCAATTCGCTTGCGCCAGCCGCGATCAACTGCGCAGCGGTGACGAGCACCCGGGTCGACGGCGGCTCGAAGTGAAACGCCTCGTCCGCGGTGCGGATCGCCGTCGCACACCGGACGAGTCGCCGGGCCGGTTCTGCTTCCACGCCTGTCTCGGCGACGATCACCTCTGCTTCCCGCTCGGGCGGGAGGTAGCGCATCGGGAGTGTGACGAAGCGCTGGCGGAACGACGGTTTGAGCTCCTTCAACGAACTGCGGTATGCGGGGTTGTAGGAGCACACGAGCATGAATGTCTCGGGAGCATGGACGACCTCGCCGGCACGGTCCAGATACAGGGCGCGTCGGTGGTCGGTCAGCGAGTGCAGGATCGCGAGCGAATCGTGACGCGCCTCCACCACCTCGTCGAGGTAGCAGATGGCGCCTGCCTTCACGGCTCTGGTGAGCGGCCCGTCGGTCCAGACGACGTCTCCGCCGGTCACCATGAAACGACCGACGAGATCGGAACTGGTGAGGTCATCGTGGCAGCTGATAGTGACGACAGGCCGACTCAGCAGCAGGCCCATGTGCTCGACCAGCCGTGTCTTACCGCAGCCGGTCGGGCCGGTCAGCATCACCGGCAGTCGGCGGTTGTATGCCTGCTCGAACAGCTGCACTTCGTTGCCGTTGGAATAGTAAGTGTCTGTTGTCATTTCTCGACTCTCGCTCGTCCCCTGCCCTGCGGGCGTGGGCCCACCGGTCCTCGCTCGTGCCTCGTCCCCTGCCCTCCGGGCGTGGGCCCTGCGATCCTCACTCGCGCTCGTCTTCGGTCACGCGGCCACCAACTCTCGATGCACATGGGCCAATACTCTGGGGAGTTCTTCGATGCGCCGAATGCGCTGGGAGCGGCGAGGTCCGAAAACCTCCGGCAGCGGATCGACGCGGGTTGGTCCGACGCCGACGTAGTACATGCTCACGCCCGCCTCGTTGGCTTCTTCGACGGCATGAGCCGCATCCGCCCAGGCGTAGCGTCCTTCATAGCCTTCGTCAGAGATCAGGCCGTCGCCGATGACGATGAGCAGCCGACGTTCCGACGGTTGGGCGAGCAGCCGGCTGGTCATATGACGCAGTGGTGCGCCGAGCCTGGTGTATCCGCCGGTGGCCAGCCCGAGGCCGCCCGGCGGCACGAACCTGCGGTCCTCGAAGTCCTTGAGGCACGTGACCTCGACGCGGTGGCGGGTGTTGCCGGTGAAGACGAAGATGCCGTGGCGTTCTCGGGCCAGCGTCATAGCTTGCGAAAGCGCATCGGCACAGGCCAATTCGAGCTTGAAGATTCTGCCGCCGTGTACACCCAGCGACGAGCTGCCGTCGAGCAGCAGTGCCGTGGTGACGTCGCGGCTGGCGGGCAGCAGATCGCGGAAGATGCGCGGCTCGATCGCCTCACCGGTGGTCAGGTCGATGTAGTGACTGACGTACTGCTCGACGTCGAGGTCAGAGCCGTCCTCGAGCCGGTTCTTCATCGCGCGG
>DATEIG010000152.1:0-3890 GCA_035279185.1 Mycobacterium sp. | reverse complement strand
ACCGGGCAGGACATCTACTACCGGTCGATCCAGCACGCCGACGGGGAGAAGCACGACCGGCTGACCATCCACGACTACCTGTGGCGGTGGGACACCGACTGGTTCTGGTGTTCACGGGCATTCGGCGCGCAGAACCCCACGATTCGGCGGTTCTGGCCGCGACGCTTCCGGCGCAGCAGCTTCTACTGGAAGCTGATCGGCTACGACCAGCGCTTCGACATCGCCGACCGCATCGAGAAGCGCAACGGCAGGCCGCCGCTCGAACGCGTCGTCCAGGACGTCGAGGTGCCGATCGAGCGCTGCGTCGACTTCCTCGACTGGTTCCTGGAGAACGTCCCGATCGAGCCGATCTGGCTGTGCCCGCTGCGATTGCGCGACGCGGCGGGCTGGCCGCTGTACCCGATCCGGCCGCACCACACCTACGTCAACGTGGGCTTTTGGTCGTCGGTACCGGTCGGACCGGAGGACGGCTACACCAACAAGCTGATCGAAAACCACGTCAGCAAGCTCGACGGACACAAGTCCCTGTACTCGGACGCCTTCTATTCACAGGAAGAGTTCGACGAACTCTATGGCGGGGAAGCCTACAAAATAGTGAAGAAGGCATACGATCCCGATTCACGTCTACTCGACCTATACGCGAAGGCGGTGCAACGACGATGACGACGTACAAAGAAGATGCGACGAGCGCGCCGCCCAGGAAGCTGACGCTGGCCGAGATCCTGGAGATCTTCGCAGGCGGCGGCCGAACTCCGTTGAAGTTCAGCGCCTACGACGGAAGCACCGCAGGTCCGGCCGAGGCCGCCGTCGGCCTCGACCTGCTGACACCGCGCGGCACAACGTATCTCGCGACGGCGCCGGGTGAGCTGGGGCTGGCGAGGGCCTACGTCTCCGGCGACGTCGACATGCGCGGTGTGCATCCCGGCGACCCCTATGAGCTGTTGCGGGCGCTGGCGGACAAGATGGATTTCAAGCGGCCACCGGCCCGCGTCCTGGCCAACATCGTGCGATCCATCGGCTTCGAGCACCTCAAGCCGATCGCCCCGCCTCCGCAGGAGGCCCTCCCGCGTTGGCGTCGCATCGCAGAAGGGTTGCGGCACAGCAAGACTCGTGACGCCGAGGCGATCCATCACCACTACGACGTCTCGAACACGTTCTACGAGTGGGTGCTCGGGCCGTCGATGACGTACACCTGCGCCTGCTATCCGAACGCCGACGCAACGCTCGAAGAGGCGCAGGACAACAAGTACCGGCTGGTGTTCGACAAGCTGCGGCTGCAGCCCGGCGACCGGCTGCTCGACGTCGGCTGCGGCTGGGGCGGCATGGTCCGTTACGCCGCGCGGCAGGGCGTCAGGGCCATCGGCGTGACGCTGTCCAAGGAGCAGGCGACGTGGGCGCAGAAGGCCATCGCCGAGGCGGGGCTGACGGACCTCGCGGAGGTGCGCCACGCCGACTACCGCGACATCGCCGAGACCGGCTTCGACGCGGTGTCCTCGATCGGCTTGACCGAGCACATCGGCGTGCACAACTACCCGGCGTACTTCGGTTTCCTGCGGTCGAAGATGCGTCCCGGCGCACTGCTGCTCAACCATTGCATCACCCGGCCGGACAACAGGGCCACCGCGTCTGCCGACGCGTTCATCGACCGCTACGTGTTCCCCGACGGTGAGCTGACCGGGTCCGGCCGCATCATCACCGAGGCACAGAACGTCGGCCTGGAGGTCGTGCACGAGGAGAACCTGCGTCACCACTACGCGCTGACGCTGCGCGACTGGTGCCGCAACCTCGTCGACCACTGGGACGAAGCCGTCGAGGAGGTCGGCCTGGCCACCGCCAAGGTGTGGGGTCTGTACATGGCGGGCTCGCGGCTGGGCTTCGAAACGAATGTTGTTCAGCTGCACCAGGTTCTGGCGGTCAAGCTCGACGAAGACGGCAACGACGGCGGGCTGCCGCTGCGCCAGTGGTGGAGCGCCTAGGCGCCGTCGATGCGCCGGGCGCCGAGCTCGGTCTGCAGGAGTTCGAGCGCGGCCTCCTCGGGGTCGCGCCGCTCGGTGACAGCGTTGTCGCTGCCGGCCTCGGCGAGCATGCTGTCCTCCTCGTTGCGGGCGACCTCTTCGGCGTTGGCAGCGGCGGGTGCGTCGACGGTGCCCGCGTCGGACGGCGATCCGACTTCGTAGCGGACCTTCAGCCCGATGCCGAGCGCGTCCTTCAACGCCTCCTCGACGACGTCGGTGTTGCGCTGTTCGTTGAGCCGCTTCGCCAGGGGCGCCGACTCGTGATTGAGCAGTAGCGTGCCGCCGTCGACGGTGCGCACCACCGCGCCTGCCAGCATCACGGCAAGCGATCGGCTGCGCTCACGCACCTTGTCGAGCACGGTCGACCACTGACGTCGGATCGCGGCCGCGTCAGGCTCAGTGGCGACGGGAGCGGCGGGCGTCGGGGGCGCCTTGACCACCGGCTCTGCCGGCGGCCGCAAGGGCGGAGGCGACGGAGGAGCCGGTGGCTCAACAGCTTTCGGCGCGGGCGGCTCAGGGGTTGGCGTCCGCTCAGGGGTTGGCGTCGGTTCCGGTGCAGCGTCTGCCGGTTCCGGCGCGGCGGCAGCTCGGCTCTTGCGCGTGAACTGTTTGGCGGGCGCGCCCGCAGCCGATACGGCGGCCGAACCGTCGGCCGGAATGGACATCTCGAGGCGCGTCTCGATGCGCTCGATCCGTTGCAGCAGAGCCGATTCGGTGTCGCTGGCCGACGGCAGCAGCAGGCGGGCGCACACCACCTCGAGCAGCAGGCGCGGCGCCGTGGCGCCCCGCATCTCGCCGAGACCGGCGTGGACGACTTCGGCGTAGCGGGTCAGTGTGCCCGCACCGATGCGCGCAGCTTGATCGCGCATCCGCTCCAGCACGTCGCCGGGCGCGTCGACCACACCTCGCGCGGCGGCGTCCGGCACGGCCTGCAGCACGATGAGGTCGCGGAAGCGCTCCAGCAGATCGGTGGCGAAGCGGCGCGGGTCGTGGCCCGCGTCGATGACGCCTTCGACCGCGCCGAACAGCGCGGCGGCGTCGCCCGCGGCGAGCGCGTCGACGGCGTCGTCGATCAGCGCGACGTCGGTGGCGCCCAGCAGCGCCAGCGCGCGCGGGTAGAGCACCCTGTTGCCGTCGGCACCCGCCAGCAACTGGTCGAGCACCGAGAGCGTGTCTCGGGGCGATCCGCCGCCTGCTCGGATCACCAGCGGGTAGACGGTCTCGTCGACCTCAACGCCTTCCTGCGTGCAGATGCGCTCCAGCAGCGAACGCATGGTGCGCGGCGCCAGCAGCCGGAACGGGTAGTGGTGGGTGCGCGAGCGGATGGTCGGCAACACCTTCTCCGGCTCGGTGGTCGCGAACACGAAGATCAGGTGGTCGGGTGGCTCCTCGACGATCTTCAGCAGGGCGTTGAAGCCCGCCGTCGTGACCATGTGCGCTTCGTCGACGATGAAGATTAGGTAGCGCGACTGCGCGGGCGCGTAGAACGCGCGATCGCGGAGCTCCCGGGTGTCGTCGACGCCGCCGTGGCTGGCCGCGTCGAGCTCGACGACGTCGACGCTGCCCGGCCCGTTCGGGGCGAGCGCGACGCACGAGTCGCAGACGCCGCACGGTGTCGCGGTCGGCCCCTGTTCGCAGTTCAGCGAGCGGGCCAGGATGCGCGCCGACGACGTCTTGCCGCAGCCGCGCGGACCCGAGAACAGGTAGGCGTGGTTGATGCGCCCCGCCGTCAGCGCGGTCGACAGTGGTTCGGTGACGTGCTCCTGGCCGACAACCTCGGCGAACGTCGACGGACGGTACTTCCGGTAGAGCGCCACGCAGAGCAGGCTACCGAGCCGCCCGGACACGCGGGCAGCTCGGTTCATCTCCCGCTCG
>DATEIG010000151.1:0-2336 GCA_035279185.1 Mycobacterium sp. | reverse complement strand
AACGCGCTGGACTTCGACGACCTCATCGGTGAGACAGTCGCCGTGCTGCAAGCGTTTCCGCAGATCGCCCAGTACTACCGACGGCGCTTCCGGCACATCCTCGTCGACGAGTACCAGGACACCAACCACGCGCAGTACGTGCTGGTGCGCGAGCTCGTCGGCACCGAGACTCCGCCGGACGATGGAGCCGGCATCGCGCCCGCCGAACTGTGCGTCGTCGGTGACGCCGACCAGTCGATCTACGCGTTCCGCGGCGCGACGATCCGCAACATCGAGGACTTCGAGCGCGACTTCCCCAATGCCACAACGATTCTGCTCGAGCAGAACTACCGCTCGACGCAGAACATCCTGTCGGCGGCCAACTCCGTCATCTCCCGCAATGCCGGGCGTCGCGAGAAGCGGCTCTGGACCGACGAGGGCGACGGCGAACTGATCGTCGGCTACGTCGCCGACAACGAGCACGACGAGGCCCGCTTCGTCGCGCAGGAGATCGACGCGCTGGCCGACCGCAAGGAGATCACATACAACGACGTCGCGGTGTTCTACCGCACCAACAACTCCTCGCGCGCGCTGGAAGAGGTCTTCATCCGCGCAGGCATTCCGTACAAAGTCGTTGGCGGCGTTCGCTTTTACGAGCGCAGGGAGATCCGCGACATCGTCGCCTACCTGAGGGTGCTCGACAATCCGGGCGACTCGGTGAGCATGCGGCGAATCCTGAACACACCGCGACGGGGCATCGGCGACCGTGCGGAGGCGTGCGTCGCGGTCTATGCCGAGAACACCGGCGGCAGCTTCAACGACGCGCTGCAGGCGGCGGCCGAGGGCAGGGTCCCGATGCTGAACACCCGCGCGGAGAAGTGCATCGCGGGCTTCGTCGAACTGCTTGACGAGCTGCGCGGGCTTCTCGACGGCGAACTGGGGGAGCTCGTCGAAGCGGTGCTCGACCGCACCGGATACCGCGCGGAACTCGAATCCTCCAGCGACCCGCAGGACCTCGCGCGGTTGGACAACCTGAACGAATTGGTGAGCGTCGCACACGAATTCAGCACCGACCTGGCCAACGCCGAGGCACTGGGGACTGATCTCGACGACGAGGACATCCCCGACACCGGCGTGCTCGCGAAGTTCCTCGAGCGGGTGTCGCTGGTCGCGGACGCCGACGAACTGCCCGAGCACGGCGCAGGCGTGGTGACGATGATGACGCTGCACACCGCCAAGGGCCTCGAGTTCCCCGTCGTGTTCGTGACGGGCTGGGAGGACGGCATGTTCCCGCACATGCGGGCGCTCGGCGATCCCGCTGAGCTGTCGGAGGAACGGCGGCTGGCGTATGTCGGCATAACCCGTGCCCGGCAACGGCTTTACGTCAGCCGGGCCAAGGTGCGGTCGTCGTGGGGCCAGCCGATGCTCAACCCCGAGTCGCGGTTCCTGCGCGAGATACCGCAGGAGCTCATCGAGTGGCGGCGCACCGACCCCGCGCCGTCACTCTCGGCGCCGGTCAGCGGCGCGGGCCGGTTCGGCACGCCGAGACCGTCACCCACACGGTCGGCGGCAGGCAAGCGACCGCTGATCGTGCTGGAGCCCGGCGACCGCGTCACGCATGACAAGTACGGCCTCGGCCGCGTCGAAGAGGTCTCCGGCATGGGCGAATCGGCGATGTCGCTGATCGACTTCGGCAGCGCGGGGCGGGTCAAGCTGATGCACAACCACGCGCCGATCAGCAAGCTGTAGCGGCTCTTACCCCCGCCCAGATCGACGAAATGGCGTGATCTACTCGCACTTTCGCGCCCAAATGTCGGTTTGGGCGCTATCGAGGGCGGGCCCAGCGCGCGGTCGCGGGCAGAAGCGCGAGCACAACCGTGATCACCGGCAGCGCCGGGATCGCGTAGACGACGGGCGCCAGCTTCGCGCCCGCGACGAACAGGCTCGCGAAGATCAGCAGCCCGATCACCGAGCCGACGACGACGAGCACCCTGGCCATCCGTCGGCGCAGCAGCAGCGCGATCACCCCGCCGATCAGCGCGCCCGCCGACACCAGCGTCAGGAATCCGACCGCCACGCAGAACAGCCGGTCCGACGCCCACCAGCCGGTGATCAGATCGGTGGCGATGACGCCGGTGGCCCAGCCGCTGACGATCGCGAACACCGCAGTCGCGGCGGCCGTTCTCGGCCGCACCCCGGGGCGGCCGCGGATCGACTGCGGCTTGGCGCGCGGGATGTAGGTGGTCTGCGATTCGGGATGGGTGTGCACGCCGATGTGAGTGGTCTGCGGCTCGTCGAGCGTCGGCAGCGAGCCCGTCGGTGCACGGCGGATGATCCCGGTCCTGGGCGCGGATACC
>DATEIG010000150.1:0-13333 GCA_035279185.1 Mycobacterium sp. | reverse complement strand
GTCCGGCGGCAAGCTGGTGGTGCGCCCCTCCGACAACGCCCCCGACGACTATGTCGCCGAGGACAACATCATCGCGGGCAACGTGATCCTGTTCGGCGCCACCAGCGGCCAGGCCTTCCTGCGCGGCGTGGTCGGCGAGCGCTTCGCGGTGCGCAACTCCGGCGCGCATGCCGTGGTGGAGGGTGTCGGCGACCACGGCTGCGAGTACATGACGGGCGGCAAGGTCGTCATCCTCGGTGCCACCGGCCGCAACTTCGCCGCGGGCATGTCAGGTGGCGTGGCCTACGTGTACAACGTCGACGGCACCTTCGAAGACAACCTCAACGCCGAGATGGTCGACCTGGACGAGATGGACGACGAGGACATCGACTACCTGCGCGAGATGGTGACCGCACACGTCGATGCCACGGATTCCGCTGTCGGCCAGCGCATCCTGAACGACTGGGACAACGAATTGAAGAAGTTCATCAAGGTGATGCCGCGCGATTTCAAGCGAGTGCTGGAGGCGATTGCCGAGGCCGAGCAAAAGGGCGAAGACGTCGATACGGCGATCATGGCGGCGGCCAATGCCTGATCCACGAGGGTTTCTCAAGTACACCAAGCGCGAGACCCCGCAGCGGCGACCCGTCCCGCTGCGGCTGCGTGACTGGAACGAGGTCTACGAGGACTTCTCCCACGAGGCGCTGCGCGAGCAGGCCACCCGGTGCATGGACTGCGGTATCCCGTTCTGCCACAACGGTTGTCCGCTCGGCAACCTGATTCCCGAGTGGAACGACCTGGTGCGCAACGACCGCTGGCGCGATGCCATCGAGCGGCTGCACGCCACCAACAACTTCCCGGAGTTCACCGGCCGGCTGTGCCCCGCGCCGTGCGAGGGCTCGTGCGTGCTCGGCATCAACCAGGATCCGGTGACCATCAAGCAGGTCGAGGTCGAGATCATCGACAACGCCTTCGACGAGGGCTGGGTAGTCCCGCTGCCGCCGGACAAGCTGACCGGTAAGAAGGTCGCCGTCGTCGGGTCGGGACCGGCGGGGCTGGCGGCCGCGCAGCAGCTCACCCGCGCGGGGCACACGGTCATCGTCTTCGAGCGTGAGGACCGCATCGGCGGCCTGCTGCG
This sequence comes from Mycobacterium sp., assembly GCA_035279185.1. GTDB lineage: Bacteria > Actinomycetota > Actinomycetes > Mycobacteriales > Mycobacteriaceae > Mycobacterium. Next base: position 12,216 of record DATEIG010000150.1, on the reverse strand, counting down.
GTACGGCATCCCCGAGTTCAAGATGGAGAAGCGCCACATCGATCGCCGGCTGGCGCAGATGGAGGCCGAGGGCACCCAGTTCCGCACCGGCGTGAATGTCGGCGTCGACATCACGGTGGCGCAGCTACGGTTGAACTACGACGCCGTCGTGTTGGCGGGCGGCGCGACCGCGTGGCGCGATCTGCCCATCCCCGGCCGCGACCTCGACGGAATCCATCAGGCGATGGAGTTCCTGCCGTGGGCCAACCGGGTGCAACTCGGCGACCCGGTCACCGACGAGAACGGGCTGCCACCGCTGCACGCCAAGGGCAAGAAGGTCATCATCATCGGCGGTGGCGACACCGGCGCCGACTGCCTCGGCACCGTGCACCGGCAGGGGTGCGAGAGCGTGCACCAGTTCGAGATCATGCCGCAGCCGCCGGAGACGCGTGCCGACTCGACGCCGTGGCCGGTCTACCCGCTGATGTTGCGCGTTTCGTCGGCCCACGAGGAGGGCGGCGAGCGGGTGTACTCGGTGAACACCGAGGAGTTCATCGGTCGCGACGGCAAGGTCACCGGACTGCGCGGTCACGAGGTCAAGATGGCGGGCGGCAAGTTCGAGAAGGTCGACGGCACCGACTTCGAGCTGGAAGCCGACCTGGTCCTGCTCGCGATGGGCTTCGTCGGCCCGGAGCGTGAGGGCCTGCTCGACGCCCTTCACGTGGAGATCACCGACCGCGGCAACGTCGCACGCGACGGGAATTTCGCGACCTCCGTGCCCGGCGTTTTCGTCGCAGGGGACATGGGCCGGGGGCAGTCGCTGATCGTGTGGGCCATCGCGGAGGGCCGCGCCGCCGCCGCAGGCGTCGACCGGTATCTGATGGGCAACACCGCGCTGCCCGCGCCGATCAAGCCCACCGCAGTTCCGCAGCGCTGACCGCGACACGCCCGCGCAATCGGGCGCGTTCGCGCATGTGAGCGCGACAGTTGACGCATGCAGGTGGACAGGCGCCACTTCCTCGTGGCGCTCTCCGCGGTCACCGTCGGAGCGATGGGCCTGGCTCGGTGCGGCATGGGCGGGCAGCCCCGAGCCGCCGAGGCCGGCGCGGTCGCGGTCGATCACCCGCCGACGGTCCTGCCGCCGCCACCTCGGGAAGCCCGGGTCGCATTGCCGGGCGGCGGCGTGCTGTCCAGCCTGCCCGGTGACGGCGACCTCTTGGCGCTGACTGTCGACGACGGGGTGAGCAGCGACGTGGTGCGGCTCTACACCGAGTTCGCGAGGGACACCGGGGTTCGGCTGACGTACTTCGTCAACGGCGCCTACCGGTCGTGGACCGAGAACCAGGCGCTGCTGCGGCCGCTCGTCGACGCGGGCCAGATCCAACTCGGCAACCACACGTGGTCGCATCCGGATCTGACGAAGCTGCCGTTAACCGCTGTCGCAGAGGAACTTCGGCACACCCACGACTTCTTGTGGAAGAGCTACGGTATCGATGCCAGGCCCTACTTCCGGCCGCCGTACGGCGCGCACAACGCCCACGTCGACAAGGTCTCATCGGACCTGGGATACACCGCGCAGACGCTGTGGTCAGGCTCGCTCGAGGACCATGTCGTGATACCCGCGGACGAAATCGTGCGCATGGCGCAGCGGTACTTCACGCCGGGTGCGATCGTCATCGGTCACCTCAATCACGAGCCCGTCACCCACACCTACGGGCGGCTCGTCGAGTTGATTCGAGAGCGTCGCTTGCGGACTGTGACCCTCGACGATGTGTACCTGAGATGAACAACAACTGTCACTTCTGTCTCAATAAAATCATCTGACTTTTGATCGGCGCGCCTATTTGAGTTTGCCCGCTCGGCGGTATCTAATGACTTCATGAGGACGCTGCGGTAACGTAGCTCCTCGGTTCAGCAATTGCTATACCGCAGGAGTGATCGACGTGTATGTCAACCCACTGTCGCGTTCTCGGATGAGTCGAATCGCCTGGTCATTGTTCCGCCACCCGGTCAAGTGCCGCCAATATCCCGCGCAGGCCGAACGTCTGGTCACGCGCGACGAGCTCCTCCGATTCGGGTTCTAGCAACCGAAACGGCCCCGCGGCACCCCGGTCGCGGCAGTGCGTGATCGTTCCTTTGCCGAACTGTTATAGCTTCGTTATCGTTAGCCAGCTTTGCTGACGAGCCCGGAATCCCTGATCGCTTCCGCGAGCGGCTCGAGCACCTTCGGGTCGTGCGGAGGCGGCAGGTAGACGATCGCGAGATCGAGTCCCTCCTTGCCCAGGGCCGCCGCATCGTCGACCGCCTTCGCGTAGTCGAGAGCTGTCGCTTCTCCGCTCCTCGCGTCCGCGGCCTCCAGCCGGATGTGGGCCGACAGCGTGATCTCCTTCGGGTCGCGCCCGATGTCGGCACAGCGCGCGTGCAACACGTCACGCTTGCGGGCGAACTCCTCCGGCGGTCCACCGACGAAGTTCCAGTGGTCGGCATACCGGGCGGTCAACGGGAGCGTCCGCTTCTCGCCGCTTCCGCCGATGCAGATCGGCGGGTGAGGCTGCTGCAAGCCCTTCGGCTCGTTGCGGGCGTCCTTCAGCTGGTAGTACTTGCCGTCGAACGTCGTCGTCTCGTTGGTCAAGAGGCTCGTCAGCACCTCACACGCCTCTTCGAAGCGGTCGAAGCGCTCCTTGATCGAGCCGAGTTCGATTCCGTAGGCACCCGATTCCTCTTCGTTCCAGCCGGCGCCGATCCCGAGCTCGAGCCTTCCGTCGGACACGATGTCCAGCGCCGCAGCCATATTGGCCAGCACGGCGGGATGGCGATAGTGGATGCCTGTGACGAGCACGCCGACGCGCAGACGCTTGGTCGCCTGCGCCAACGCCGTCAGCGTCGTCCAACCCTCCAGGCAGGGGCCGCTGGAGTCGGAGAAGATCGGATAGAAGTGGTCGAAGGTCCAGCCGGACTCGAAAACGTCGATATCGTCGGCGGCCTGCCAGACCGCGAGCATGTCGCGCCACTCGGTGTTCTGCGGGGAGGTCTTGAAAGCGAATCGCATTACATCAACGCTAGTCCCGCTCGGCTGTGAGTGCCCTGTCTATTCGGCTTCACCGCTCCGGTTGTCTATTCGGCTTCACCGCTGCGGTTGTCTATTCGGCTTCGCCGAATTCGTCGAACCAGTACGCGAGCTTGCCCCGGCGGCTCACCGCACGCAGCCTGCGTTCGGCCGCTGACCGGGTTTTCGGAGTCGTGACGATGAGCAGTTCGTCGCCCGCGGCGATCCGCGTCTGCGGCTGGGGGACGAAAGTGGTGCCGTCGCGAATGATCAGGGTGATCACGCTCGGGTCGGGCAGCCGAAGCTCCAGCACCGTGACGCCGTGCAGCCGTGACGGCGGATGAACCGTCATCGTCAGCAACTCCGCCTCGAGTACGTCCAGCGGAGCCGCCTCGACCTGGATCTCGCGGGTGGCCTCCTTCGGGATCAGGCCGAGCCGGTGGGCGAGGGCGGCCAGGCTCGGACCCTGGATCAGGGTGAAGACCACCACCAGGATGAAGACGATGTTGAGCAGCCGGATCGCGTCGGGCACACCCTCCACGATGGGGAACGTCGCCAGCACGATCGGGACGGCGCCGCGCAGCCCCGCCCAGGACAGGAACACCTGTTCCCGCCACGGCACTCGGAAGCCGGCGAGGGAAACCAATACCGACACCGGCCGCGCGATGAGCAGAAGGACCAGGCCGATGATGATCGCGGGCACGACCTCCGCGCCGAGGTCGCTCGGATCGACAAGCAGCCCGAGCAGAACGAACAGACCGATCTGGGCGAGCCAACCGAGACCCTCCGCGAACGACCGGGTGGCCGAGCGGTGCGGCAGCCCCGAGTTCGCGAGGATGACCGCGGCCAGATAGCACGCGAGGAACCCGCTCGCGTGTGCGCTACCCGCGGCCGCGAACGCGACCATCCCGATGCCGAAGTTCGCCAACGGGTACAACCCGGAGGCGGGAAGAGCGATGCGGCGCAGTGCAATCGAGCCGAGCAGCCCGCAGCCGAGCCCGATCGCGGCGCCGACAGCCAGCTCGTAAGCCAGCTCACCGAGGGCGTGCACCGGAGACAGTTCCAGCGGCGTGACCGAGAACATCAGCACGAGGATGACGGCGGGTGCGTCGTTGAAGCCGGACTCGGCCTCCAGCAGCCCGGCGAGCCGCCGCGGCAGCGGCACGACCCGCAGCACCGAGAACACCGCAGCGGCGTCGGTGACCGAGACGACCGCGCCGAGGAGCAGCGCCAGCTGCCAGTCCATCCCGAGCAGCAGATGTGCGCCCGCGGCGGTGATGGCCATGCTGACCGCGACGCCGACGGTGGCAAGCATCCCCGCCGGAGCGAGCACCCGCCGGATGTCGGAGAACCGGGTCGTCAGACCACCCTCGATCAGAATGATCGCCAGTGCGACGGTGCCGAGGTGGTCGGCGAGCAGATAGTTCTCGAAATGCAGCCCGAGGCCGTCCTCGCCGACGATGACGCCGACGCCGAGGAACAGCAGCAGCGACGGCAGGCCCACGGTGGTCGCCGCGCGCGTCGCCACGATGCTGGCCAACAACACGAGGCCGCCTGCCAGCAGTACCAGATACAGCTGCTGCAAAGTCATTTCATCCCGCAGTTAACCAGTCGCGCCGCGCATGGGTCAGTATGACGTTGTGTTCCGATTTCCATGGCGGTCCGATAAGGTCGCCGACCGCGCCGAGGAACGGCAGACGATGCGTATCGGCATCGCGGGTGCGGGCGCGATCGGCCGCTCGGTCGCGATGGAACTGCTCGCCTACGGCCACAAGATCCTGCTGATCGAGAACAACGTCCGCCACTACGAACCGCAGACCGTCCCGGATGCGGACTGGCTGTTGGCCGACTCCTGCGAGCTGTCCTCCCTCGAGGAGGCCGGAATGGAATTGTGCGACGTGGTCATCGCCGCCACCGGCGACGACAAGGCCAACCTCACGACGTCGCTTCTGGCCAAGACCGAGTTCGGCGTCGACAGGGTGGTCGCCCGCGTCAACGACGCCCGCAACGAATGGCTGTTCAGCGAGGCGTGGGGCGTCGACGTCGCGGTGTCCGCGCCCAGGGCGCTCGTCGCGGCGATCGAGGGCGCGATCGACATCGGCCATCTGGTGCGGCTGATGGAGCTGCGGCAGGGTCAGGTCAGCCTCGCGAAGCTGCGATTGGCCGCCGATGACCCGATGGTCGGCAAGCGGATCAGTGAGGTCACGCTGCCCGAGAACACGGCGCTGGCCATCGTCATCCGCGACAGCGGCGTGATCCTGCCCAAGCCCGACGACGTGCTCGAGGCCGACGACGAGATGCTGTTCCTCGCCGGCGGCGCGGTCGAGGACCAGGTGCGTGCGCTCGTGCACGGCGCGACCAAGCCGCTGCGCGGGCGATGAGTTCGACCCGCACCGCCGGTCAATACCGACATGAATGATCTGACCTCAGCATGCCGGCGCACAGCCGACGTTCTCGCCGGCGTCACCGACGACCAGCTCAGCCTGTCCACCCCGTGCGAGAAGATGCGCCTGGACGCGTTGATCGCGCACATCGGCGGGCTGTCGCTCGCCTTCGCCGCCGCCGCGGGCAAGGAGTTCGGCCCGCTGACCGACACCCCGCCGACCGACGACGCCGAGCTCGATGCCGACTGGCGCACCGCCTACCCGCAGCGGCTCGAGGCGCTGGCCGCCGCATGGGCGGACCCGTCGGCCTGGCAGGGCATGACCCGCGCAGGCGGCGTCGAGCTGCCCGCCGAGGTGATGGGCACCGTGGCGCTCGCCGAGGTGGTCCTGCACGGCTGGGACGTCGCCCGTGCGATAGGCCAGCCGTACGACAGCGACCCCGCGACGCTGCGGGCCTGCCTGGACCACCTCGCGCAGTTCGACCCGGCGGGCACCGAGGGCATGTTCGGACCCGCCGTGCCGACCGCCGACGACGCAGCGGATCTGGACAAGGCGGTCGCGTTGAGCGGCCGCGACCCCGCTTGGCGTTCCGGGTAACCGGGCACACTGGAGACATGGATCCGGTTCTCGCGCTGCGCCAGATTGCCTACTACAAGGACCGGGCGCGCGAGGACTCGCGACGGGTCATGGCGTACCGCAACGCGGCCGACATCGTCGAGGCTCTCAGCGACGCCGACCGCGAACGGCACGGCGCCGCCAACAGCTGGCAGTCGCTGACCGGAATCGGCCCGAAGACCGCGAAGGTCATCGCCCAGGCGTGGGCGGGTCGTGAACCCGACCTGCTCACCGAATTACGCTCCACCGCAAGTGATCTGGGCGGTGGCGAGATCCGGGCGGCGCTGCGCGGCGATCTGCACGTCCACTCGAACTGGTCGGACGGATCCGCGCCGATCGAGGAGATGATGCTGGCAGCAAGGGATCTCGGCCACGAGTACTGCGCGTTGACCGACCATTCGCCGCGGCTGCGGATCGCCAACGGGCTGTCGCCCGAACGGCTGCGCAAACAGCTCGACGTCATCGACGAACTGCGCGAAACCGTCGCGCCCATGCGCATTCTCACCGGAATCGAGGTCGACATCCTCGAAGACGGATCGCTCGACCAGGAGCCCGAACTGCTCGAGCGTCTCGACGTCGTCGTGGCCAGCGTGCACTCGAAGCTCGCGATGGACGCACCCGCGATGACGAGACGCATGCTCAAGGCCGTGGCCAACCCGCACGCCGATGTCCTCGGCCACTGCACCGGCAGATTGGTCACCGGTGGGCGAGGCATGCGGCCCGAGTCGAAGTTCGACGCCGAAAAGGTCTTCACCGCGTGCCGGGACAACGGCACGGCGGTGGAGATCAACTCCCGCCCCGAGCGGCGTGACCCGCCGACCCGGCTACTGAACCTGGCGCTCGAGATCGGATGCCTCTTCTCGATCGACACCGACTCGCACGCGCCCGGCCAGCTGGAATTCCTCGGCTACGGTGCGCAGCGGGCGCTGGACGCCAACGTGCCGGTGGAGCGGATCGTCAACACATGGACGGCCGACGAGCTGCTCGAGTGGACCGCCTCGTAGCGTCCGCTACGGTGCGGTGGTGAACGGATCGCCCGTCGTCTTAGGCATCGATACCAGGCTGACGCTGCTTGCGGCAGGGCTGATCTTCCTGCTGTCGCTGGTACTCGGCATCTGGAAATACCGGCAGATGGCCACGTCCGAGAATCACCTGGCACACCCGTACGTCGACACCGCGCACCGGGCGGCGCTGCTCTACGCGTTCGCGACGCTGCTGCTCGCGGTGTTCGTGGAACTGAGCGGCTGGCCGACGTGGGTGAACATGACGGCCGCCATGGTGGTGGTGGCGTTCTTCGTCATCGCGATCGGGACCTACATCAGCCATGGCCATCGGCGTGACACCGTCAACCAGTTCGAGAACCCGGACCGGGGCGTCCACGCCGGGATGCTCGCGCTCATCATCGCCGAGATCGGCGGCTTCTCGGTTCTGCTGACCGGATTCGTTGCAGCGCAACTGCTTTAGTCGGGAAGATGCGGCATTTCGAGCCCGGGGTCACGCCCGACGAGCACGCCGCGGGTGACCGCCGAGTTGCCATACCGTTTGCGGACCTCGTCGACCGCGCCGTCGAGTGCCACGGAGTCGTTGAGCTTCGAGAAGGGCAACTCCAGCTGCTGAGTGCCTTGGCGGTCGATGTTGGATACCGCGAAACCGACCAGCGTCAAACCTCTTTCGGCGATCAGCGGTGCGGCCTGCGTGACGAGTTCGCGTGCGGCCTCGAGGATGACCTCGGTGGACGCGGTCGCCTTCGGCATGGTGTGCGAACGGGTGGCGCGGCCGAAGTCGTCGAACCGCAGACGCAGCACCACCGTTCGGCCGGTGCGTCCGGCGGCGCGCATCCGCCGGGTGATCCGGTCGACGAGATTGATCACCACGGCGTCCACCTCGGCCGCCGACATCGTGTTGCCGCGTCTTCCGAGGGCCCGCTGGGCACCGACCGAGCGCCTGCGGACACCCGTCACCACCCGACGCCGATCGATGTTGCGGGACAACGCGAACAGCTGTCGGCCCATCGCGCCGCCGACCATCGCCGCGAGCGTGGACTCGCTCAGTTCGGCGACGTCGGCGACGGTCTCGATGCCGTGGGTGTGCAGCTTCTCGGCGGTCTTGGCCCCGACGCCCCACAGCCGCCGCACCGGAAGCGGATGAAGAAACGCCAACTCGCGGTCGGGTGGGACGAGCAGAAGGCCGTCGGGCTTGCCCTCCTGGCTGGCCACCTTGGCGAGGAATTTGGTGCGGGCGACACCGACCGTGATGGGAAGGCCGGCGCGCTCCCGGACCTCGGCGCGCAATCGCGCGGCGATCTGCACCGGCGAGCCCGACACACGGCGCAGACCCGACACGTCGAGGAACGCCTCATCGACAGAGAGCGGCTCGACGAGCGGCGTGGTGTCGTGGAAGACCTCGAACACCGCCTCACTGGCTTCGGAGTAGGCCTTCATCCGCGGCGGCACGATCAACGCATGCGGGCAGAGCCGCCGCGCCTGGTGCCCGCCCATCGCGGTACGCACGCCGTAGGCCTTGGCCTCGTAGCTTGCGGCCAGCACGACTCCGCCGCCGACGATCACCGGCCTGCCACGCAGCGCAGGGTCATCGCGCTGTTCGACCGACGCGTAAAAGGAGTCGAGGTCGGCATGGAGAATCGTGGCCTCACGATCCCGGTCGCCCTGCCCCACGCGGCAACTGTCTCATCACCGACCGACAACGCGCCGTTGGTGTCGTCGACGAAAAACCACTCGCGGCCGTCCCGCCGGCTCGGGCACTCTGCGGTCATGGTGGATGTGGCCGCGTTCGTGCGCGATGGATTCGTCAAGCTGGAACGACCAGCGCTGCGCGAGGCAGCCGATGAGGCGCGGGCGATGCTGTGGCGGACGATTCCGCCGTCACCCGACGACCGAACGACATGGACCGAACCGGTCGTGTGGACCGCCGACCTCAGCGGAGCGGGTCCATTCGGGCAGCTGGCCCACAGTCCCGACCTGGCTGACGCTCTGGACGACATCTGCGGACGAGGCGGATGGCGTCGGAGGCGGTGCCTCGGCAACATACCGGTCCGATTTCCGGTTCGACCCGGCGTCGACGACCGCGGATGGCACATCGACGCGAACACGCCCGGCTCCGACGGCGCATGGGCGGTCAGCGGTCGACCGCACACCATGCTGATACTGGTGCTCCTATCAGACGTCGGCCCGCAGGACGCACCCACACGCATCCGCGCCGGCTCGCACCGCGATGCTGCCGAGGTGCTCGAGGGCAGGCCGGCGGCGCAGGCCGCGGAGTTCGGGCCGCTTCTCGACGCCGCCAGCGCAGCGCGCTCCGTCGAGTACGCGACGGGCTCGCCCGGCGACGTGTATCTGGTGCATCCGTTCTGCGTTCATGCGGCCGACGAGCATCGGGGCGACGATCCGCGCTTCATGGCGCAGGCACCCATTGAGCTGTCCGAGGCGCTGACACCGCAGACCGGGTCGGCGTTGGCGCAGGTGTGGGCGAGGAACTAGGCGGATTCGCCGTAGATGCTGGTGACCCAGATATGGGTCAAGCTGTCGACCACGTGGGCCGACGGTACGGCAGGACGGTCGTCGGCGAAGGAGGCGACCATCACACGCTCGTTCATCAGGTTCAAGGCTGTCGCCAACTCCATCGCGGGCAACGTCACGGGCGCCATGCCGCGGGCACGCTCGAAATCGATCGACTCGGCGGTGCGGGTGATCCATCGCTGCATGGCCGTCGCCCACATCTCGTACGCCTCGGGTACGCGAGCGCGTACGGCATAACCGGCACGCGACATCTCTTTATGGGCGCCGAAGCTTTCGAAGAACAACGTGATACCGGCGCGCCAGAAGCCGTTCCGATCGGTCGGCGGGTCGACGGCGAGTTCGTCCCACGCCTGGTCCACTCCCGCGATCACCCGTTCCAGGAGCGTGATCAGCACCGCGTCCTTCGACGCGAAGTAGAAGTAGAAGGTCGGCCGGGATATCCCGGCGCCCTTGGCGAGGTCGTCGACGGAGATAGCGTGCTCGGGCCGTTCCTCCAGCAGGCGGAGCGCCGTATCGAGAATGGCCTGCTCACGGTCGTCGCCGGACGGCCGAGCGGCACGACGGCCCCGGGCGGCGCGGGGCTGGCTGACGGCTGTCACGCTCGCCACTTTACACGGTGTCGAGTTTCTCAACACACTGTTGACTTATTCGACACAGCGTTGATAGCTTTACATCATGAGCGAATTTGTCGACGTTGTCATCGTTGGAGCTGGCATCTCGGGTATCAGTGCGGCCTGGCATCTGCAGGAGCGTTGCCCGGACAAGAAGTACGTGATCCTGGAGCGCCGAGACAACCTCGGCGGCACCTGGGACCTGTTCAAGTACCCGGGCCTGCGGTCGGACTCCGACATGTACACGCTCGGGTTCCGGTTCAAGCCGTACACCGACGAGCAGGCGATCGCCGAGGGTCCCTCGATCCTCAACTACCTCAAGGAAGCCGCCGCGGAGAACGGCATCGACAAGCACATGCGCTTCGGCCAGAACGTGGTCGCCGCGGATTGGTCGGACGCCGAGAACCGCTGGACCCTGACCGTCGAGTCCGACGGGCAGCAGCGCGAGATCAGCTGCGCGTTCCTGTTCGGCTGCACCGGCTACTACAACTACGACGAGGGCTACTCGCCGGACTTCCCGGGTGTCGAGGACTTCGAGGGCACCGTCGTCCATCCGCAGCACTGGCCCGAGGACCTCGACTACCAGGGCAAGAAGATCGTCGTCATCGGCAGTGGCGCAACGGCCGTGACGCTGATCCCCGCGCTCATCAAGAGCGGCTCCGGTCACGTGACCATGCTGCAGCGCACGCCGACCTACATTGCGGGCATGCCCGACCGTGACCCGTTCGCCGCGAAGGCGACCAAATTCCTGCCGGAGAAGGCTGCCTACACGGCGATCCGCTGGAAGGCCATCCTGCAGAGCACGATTCAGTACCAGATCGCGAGGAACTTCCCCAACACCTTCAAGAAGGCACTGCGCCAGATGGGCGAGCGCAGGCTGCCGGAGGGCTTCGACTGGGACAAGCACTTCACGCCGAACTACAAGCCGTGGGACCAGCGCGTGTGTCTCGCTCCGAACGGCGACATCTTCAAGGAGATCCGAAAGGGTCACGCCGACGTCGTCACCGACACCATCGAGCGGTTCACCAAGACCGGCATCAAGCTGACATCTGGTGAGGAGCTCGAGGCCGACATCATCATCACTGCAACGGGTTTGAACATGCAGCTGCTCGGTGGTCTCGAGCCGACGAAGAACGGCGAGAAGGTCGACCTGACGACGTTGATGACGTACAAGGGCCTGATGTTCTCCGGCATCCCGAACTTCGCGATGACCTTCGGGTACACCAACGCCTCATGGACGCTGAAGGCCGATCTGGTCTCCGAGTTCGTGTGTCGTCTGCTGAACTACATGGACGACAACGGCTTCGACCGCGTCGAGCCGCAGCACCCGGGCGACAGCGTGGACGAACTCCCGTTCATGGACTTCGAGCCCGGCTACTTCAAGCGCTCGATGCACCTGCTGCCGAAGTCGGGATCGCGGGCGCCGTGGCGGCTCAAGCAGAACTACCTGTTCGACATGCGGATGATCCGCCACGGGAAGGTCGCCGAGGAGGCTCTGCACTTCACCAAACACCGTGTGCCGGCGACGGCTTCGGCGTAAGGCCTCAGTCTGCGGCGACGACGACGATGCCGTCGTCGTCGCTGTAGGCGATGTGGCCGGGAACGAAGACCACACCGCCGAACTCGACGGCGACATCGCGTATGCCGTCGCCGGTCTTGCTGCTCTTGCGGGGATTGGTGCCCAACGCCTTGACGCCGATGTCCAGGGTGCGCAGCGTCGCCGCATCACGCACCGCGCCGTTGACGATCAGGCCGACCCAGCCGTTGTCGACGCCGAGGCCGGCGATCAGGTCGCCGACGAGAGCCGTGTGCACGGACCCGTCGCCGTCGATCACGAGCACGCCGCCGTTGCCGGGTTCCGAGAGAACCGATTTCAGTAACGCGTTGTCCTCGAAACACTTCACCGTGGTGATGGGCCCGGCGAATTGCGCTCTGCCGCCGAACTGCCGCAGTTGCAGATCGCAGCTGCGGACATCGGGTCCGATCTCGTCGACGAGGTCTGCGGTGGGCCGCGGTTCGATGGTCACCGGTCGATGCTAGCCACA
>DATEIG010000149.1:0-2376 GCA_035279185.1 Mycobacterium sp. | reverse complement strand
CGAACAGTTCAAATGACGTGCCGCCGTACCGATGGCCGTACTCCATGCCGATCTGCGCGCACACGCCCGGCATGTTTCGGGTGGTACCGATGAGTCCCTCGACGTCGGTCACTCCGCCCAGCCGCCCCGAGGGCGTCCAGGCGGACGTGTCCGCCGCTGCCGCCGGGTTCACCAGCAGACCGGCGCCGGCCAGCTTCTCGACGCCGACGGCGAGCCCCATGTCCGCCTCACCGGCCTTCAACGCCATGATGACCGTCCGTAACGCGGTCGCGCCCGTGGCACAGGCGTTGGCGACGTTGTATACGGGTATGCCGGTCTGACCGACTTGCTTTTGAATCTCCTGACCGAACGCGACGCTTCCGCCCATGAGGTTGCCCGCCGCCATTACACCGATGTCGCGCATCGACGCGGCTGCGTCACCGAGTGCGCCCGAAATCGCCTGTGCGGCGAGGTCGATGGTGTCCAAGGCGGGATGCTTGCCGAATTTCGTCATCGCGATCCCGAGCACGTATACGCCGTCGCTGTCCACACTCATGCGCTGCAGCCCTTCATTCCGCGGGTTCGAAACCGAAGCCGACCGCCTCGACTCCGCCGTCGTCTATGCCCAGTGACGTCAACGACAGCCGGACCTTCATCCCGGTCGAAATCGCCGCCGGGTCGGGTTCAACGCCCACCAGATTGCCTGCGACGGCAACACCACCGCAGTCGACCACCGCGGCGATGAACGGCACCTCGATGCCTGGTTCAGCCGCGCAGACGATCGTGTACGTCTGTAGGACGCCGTCGCTCGGCAGCTCGCACGAGGTGAACGCGGAGCCGAAACAGCAGGCGCAGGCGTTGCGCCGACCGAAGAACTGCGCGGCGCAGGAGTCGCACTGCAGTGCGGTCAGGTGCGGCGTCGGACTGAGGTGAAGATAGTCCACGACCGGGATGCGCTTGTCGGTCACGTTCGAACTCCTCGGTTGCTCAGCAGGGTGGAGGGGTAGGGCGTCACAGAATCGAACCCGCAGCCTTCTCCGCCTCGAGCTCGTCCCAGTCCAATCCGAGTTCGAGGAGTACTTCCTCGGTGTGCTGGCCGTGCTCGGGCGCGCGGGTCAGCACGGGCGTCTGCTCGTCGAATTGCACGGGGTTGGCCACGAGTGCGAACGCCTCGCCGCTATCCGAATCGACTGTGGGAAGGTATCCGTTGGCTACCACCTGGGGGTCGTCGAACAGCTCCTGCGGCACCTGGTACACCGACCAGGGGAATGCGGCATTGCCCAAGCATTCGCGCCACGCGGCAAGCGGACGCTCGGCGAACACGTCGTCGAGCACGGCGATGCATTCACGGCGATGCTCATACCGCGCGGCGCTATCCCGGAAACGCGCGTCGTCAGCCAGCTCCGGTCGACCGACGTGTGTGCAGAACGCTTGCCAATAGCGGTCGGACTGGAACATGCCGAGGATGATGATTCGCCCGTCCGCCGTGCGGTAGCTGTTGGCCAACGGATTTGGCGCCTCCTGTCGCGGGAACCGGAGGACTTCATCGAGATGCTGCCCGCCGATGATGTCGAAACCGATTGTCCACATGGCACAGTTGAGAAGCGACACGTCGACGGTCGGAGCGACACCCTGACGTTCTCTGGCCAGCAGCGCCGCGGCGATGCCGCCGGCGAGCATCATGCCGCTCGGGTTGTCGCCGATGCCGGCACGGTGTGGCGCCGGCCAGCCGTCGGCATCGGGGCGTAGCACCTCCGCGATTCCCCCGCGCGCCCAGTAGGAGGTGGTGTCGAAGCCGCCCGCGTCGGCGTCGGGGCCCCGACTTCCCTGGCCGTGTCCGCGCGCGTAGATGATCCGCGGGTTTCGGCGACGTACCTCGTCGACGTCGATTCCGAGGCGCCTGCGCGCACCGGGCAGCATATTGGTCAGCAGGACGTCCGAAGATTCGATGAGCCGTCCCAGCAGTTCCCGCCCCCGCGGGTGCGCGACGTCCAAGCCGACACTGCGTTTTCCGCGGTTGACTTGCTCAACGAGGAAGTTGACCTCCGGCGGCTGATCGACACCCATCGCCGTGACCGACAACATCCCCCGCATCGGATCACCGGTGACGGGATGCTCGACTTTGACGACGTCTGCACCCCAGTCGGCGAGCACCGCTCCTGCGGCGGGTACGAAGCCGAAGGACGCCACTTCGAGAACTCGCAAACCCGATAGAAATCCGACCAAGGCGATCCACTCTCCTGACGACGGAACTCGGCGGGTACCTACGCGCCCCACCGTGGTGGACTAGGCCACGCGATGAAGCGACCACGACGGCTCGCCGTCGCGGTCATCGCGCATGATCGTAGGGCGCGGGGCGCCACGGTGTCAAAGTAAACGGTTATTTCCGGATAGAGT
>DATEIG010000148.1:0-11460 GCA_035279185.1 Mycobacterium sp. | reverse complement strand
CTGTGTGGACCGTCGCCGGTAGGGTGGAGGGCCATTGACCCCAACGAATCGGAGATCACAGTGCGCCGAGAATGGTTGCGCTCGTTGGCCGCGGCGGCGGCCGCCCCGATCTTTGCGCTGACGCTGTCCTCGGCGCCCGCACAGGCGGATCCCGGGGTGCTCGTGTACCCCGGCATGGAGATCCATCAGGGCTCGAGTGTGTGCACGCTCGGTTTCGTCGACCCGGTCGCGCGAACGGCGTTCACCGCGGGTCACTGCCGCGGCAACGGACCGGTGGTCGACCGTGACAGTCGTCCGATTGGCACGCTGGCGATGTTCCGCGACAACACCCCCGACGGCGCGACAGTGGCCACGGACCACATGATCTCGGATTGGGAGTCCATCAGCATCGCACCGGACGTCGCCGTCAACGACATTCTCCCCGGCGGACGCATCCTCTTCGTCGATCCGGGCATCGTTCCGGCGCCGGGCCTTCCCATCTGCCACTTCGGTGTGGTCACCGGAGAGAGCTGCGGAACCATCGAGGCGGTCAACAACGGCTGGTTCACGATGGCCAACGGTGTCGTCAGCCAGAAGGGTGATTCCGGCGGCCCGGTGTACGTCGTGACTCCCGACGGCCGCGCTGCGATCGTCGGCATGTTCAACAGCACGTGGGGTAATTACCCGGCTGCCGTGTCGTGGCAGACCGCCAGCCAACAGGCGCGTGAAGACGTGGTGCAGTCCGCCTCGGGAAGCGTCGGCTGACACCTCGTATTGAAGCCTTGACTTATATAAGTGTGAGGTTTTAATCTCGGCTCGTGCACGCGTTCGACGTCCTCGGCGACCCCGTTCGCAGGCGCATCCTCGAACTGCTTGCCGACGGGGAGTTGACCGCAGGCGCCATCGGCGCGGCCGTTCAAGCCGAGTTCGCGATCAGCCAGCCGGCGGTGTCCCAGCACTTGAAGGTGTTGCGCGACAACGGTTTCGCTTCGGTCCGACCCGATGGGCAACGGCGGCTGTACGCCGTCAACGGAGATGCACTGCGGGATGTCGACGAGTGGCTGGCCGGATTCCGCCGCTTCTGGACGCCGAGACTCGATGCGCTCTCCACCGAGATCGCCAGGGGTAAGCGACAACGACGAAGGGACGCACCATGATCGACGTCGATCAGCAGATCAGCGCCGTACGACGCACAGTCGGCGACCGGACGCTGGAGGCGGGAGAGGCCCGCGTCGTCACCATCAGCCAGACCTACGACACCGACGCCGCCGACCTGTGGGACGCCTGCACCAGCATCGAACGCATCCCGCGGTGGTTCCTGCCGATCACCGGGGACCTCCGCGTGGGCGGCCGATATCAACTCGCCGGCAATGCGCACGGCACCGTTCTGACGTGTGATCCGCCGCGCGAGTTCACCGCGACCTGGGAGTGCAACGACACGGTCAGCTGGATCGAGGTGCGGATCGTCGACGAGGGCGCCGACCGATCACGTGTCGAACTCCAGCACATCGCACACGTCGACGATCACTGGGAACTCTTCGGTCCAGGCGCCACCGGAATGGGCTACGACGGAGCACTGGTCGGTTTGACGATCCACCTGTCCACCGGCGAAACCGTCGACCCGGCGGCGGGCCAGGAATGGATGGCGTCTCCGGACGGCCGCCGCTTCACCCGGGCGTCCGGCGAGGCCTGGTATGCCGCGAACGTGGCGTCCGGCGCCGACCCTCGCTGGGCGCGGGGTGCCGCCGATCGGTGCATTGCCGCCTACCTCGGGGAAAACTAGAACACGTTCTAGCCAGCCGGGCGCGCCGGAGATATCCTCGGGGGCGATGCATGCCCAGACACCTGTCCAGATTGCGTGGGTGACGACCGACCTCGGGGCCACCGAAGGCGCGCTGACCACGTTGTTGGGCGCCCGGAAGTGGATACGGGTGCCGGATGTCCACTTCGGTCCGGACACCTGCACGTACCGCGGGCGCCCGGCCGACTTCACCGCCCACATCTCGTTCAGCTACGCCGGCGACACCCAGCTCGAGCTGATCGAGCCGGTGTCCGGCGACAGTGTGTACAGCGAGTTCCTCGACCGGGCGGGTCCCGGACTGCACCACATCTGCCGTGAGGTCGACGACGTCGAGGCGGCGGTCGGGTCCGCCGAGGTGGTGCAGCGCGGAACCATGCCCGGCGGAATGGAGTTCGCGTACGTCAGCGCTGAGACCGCCGGTGTGCCATACATAGAGATCGCCCACATTCCGCCCGCTATCCGGGCGTTCTTCGACCATGTGAAGCAGGAGCAGCAGTGAGCACCCAGATCCCGGAAGCCGTGGACGCCGCGACCGTTCCGAGTTGGTCCGACGACGTCGACGTGGTGGTGGTCGGCTTCGGTATCTCGGGCGGCGCAGCCGCGATCAGCGCGGCCGCCGCCGGCGCGCGAGTGCTGGTGCTGGAGAAGGCCGCCGCGGCGGGCGGCACCAGCTCGATGGCAGGCGGCCATTTCTATCTCGGCGGCGGCACCGCCGTGCAGCAGGCGACCGGTCACGACGACAGCGCCGAGGAGATGTACAAGTACCTGGTCGCGGTGACCCCGCAACCGGATCACGACAAGATCCGGGCCTACTGCGACGGTAGCGTCGAGCACTTCAACTGGCTGGAGGACTTGGGCTTTCAGTTCGAGCGCAGCTTCTACCCCGGCAAAATCGTCGTCCCGCCGGGCACCGAGGGACTGTCCTACACCGGCAACGAGAAGGTGTATCCCTTCACCGAGAAGGCCAAGCCCGCACCGCGCGGCCACTCGGTGCCCGTGCCCGGTGAACTCGGCGGCGCGGCGATGGTGATCGACCTGATGCTCAAACGCGCCGATGAACTCGGGGTGCAGATCCGATACGAGACGGGTGTGACCAACCTCGTCGTCGACGACGGGACCGTGGTGGGCGTCGCGTGGAAGCACTTCGGGGAAACCGGTGCGGTCAAAGCGAAATCGGTCGTCATCACCGCGGGCGGATTCGCGATGAACCCCGACATGGTGGCCGAGCACACGCCGGCGCTCGGGCAGAAGCGACGCACCAAGCACCACGGCGTCGTCGAACCCTACATCCTGGGCAACCCCAACGACGACGGCCTCGGTATCCGGATGGGGGTCTCCGCAGGCGGAGTCGCGGTCAACCTGGATCAGCTGTTCATCACCGCCGCGGCTTACCCGCCGGAGATCCTGCTCACCGGGATCATCGTCAACAAGGACGGCAAGCGCTTCGTGACCGAGGACTCCTATCACTCCCGCACGTCGGCGTTCGTGCTCGAGCAACCGGAGCAGATCGCGTACCTCATCGTCGACGAAGAACACATGCAAATGCCCGAGATGCCTCTGATCAAGTTCATCGACGGCTGGGAAACCGTCGCGGAGATGGAAGCCGCACTCGGCATCCCGCACGGCAATCTCGTTGCGACGCTCGACCGCTACAACGAACACGCGGCCCGCGGCGAAGACCCCGACTTCCACAAACAGCCGGAATACCTTGCACCGCAGACGAAAGGGCCGTGGGCGGCGTTCGACCTGTCGCTGGGCCGCGCGATGTACTCCGGCTTCACCATGGGCGGCCTCGCGGTGTCGATCGACGGTGAGGTCCTCCGGGAGGACGGCAGCGTGATCCCTGGTCTGTACGCCGCAGGCGCCTGCGCCTCCAACATCGCCCAGGACGGCAAGGGCTACTCGAGCGGCACCCAGCTGGGCGAGGGCTCGTTCTTCGGCCGCCGCGCGGGTGCGCACGCAGCACGCGGTTAGACGGCCGCCAGCCGCCAGCCGCCGTCGCCGAGCAGTTCCAACCTGCGGTCGTGATGCTGGTCGAGCGTGGGTCGGTGGCTGACGCTGACCACGATGCAGTCGGGAAGCTGCTCGCGCAGTGCGCGGTAGAGCGCGAACTCCTGGCCTTCGTCGAGGGCCGATGTCGCCTCGTCCAGGAAGACGACCTTGGGCCGCGCGAGCAGCACGCGCGCGAACGCGATGCGCTGTTGCTCACCCGGCGACAGGATCTTCGCCCAGTCGGCCACCTCGTCGAGGCGGCCCGACAAATGCCCGAGCGCCACGGTGTCGAGCGCCGCGCGCACGTCGGCATCCGGATAGGCCCCCGCGTCGGCGGGGTAGGAGATCACGCCGCGCAGGTCGCCGAGGGGCATGTAGGGCAGCTGCGACAGGAAGACCGTGTCGTCCTCCGGGCGCCGCACGGTGCCCGAGGTGAACGGCCACAGCTGTGCCAGGCTGCGCAGCAGGGTCGTCTTCCCGCTGCCGGATCCGCCGCTGATGACCAGCGACTCGCCCGGATCCAGCCGGACGTCGATCGGGTCGATCAGCCGCTCGCCCGCAGGCGTCCGCACCTCGACGCCGCTCAGGTCCAGCGAACCGTCGGTGCTGGGCAACGCGGTCAAACTCGGTAACTCCCTTGCGGTCTCGTCGGCGACGACGAGGCCGTGCAGGCGGATGATGGCGGCACGGTAGCTCGCGAAGGCGTCGTAGACGGAGCGGAAGAACGACAGCGAGCTCTGCAATTGGTTGAACGCACTCGACGACTGGGTGACGTCACCGAACTCGATCTCGCCCGCGAACAGCCTTGGAGCCTGGATGATCGTCGGCAGTGGGTCGACGATCTCGTTCATCGACCTGTTCCAGCCGAGGAACGCGATACCCCGTCGGACGAACGCCCGGTAGTTGGCGATGATCGCCGCGAAGCGGGTCATCAACTCGCCGCGTTCGGCGCGCGCACCCCGGTGGAGGCCGATGGCCTCGCCCGCCTCGCGGACGCGGATGAGCGCGTAGCGGAAGGCCGCGTTGGTGAGCTCATTGCGGAACGACAGCCGGATCAACGGACGGCCGATCCAGAACGCGACGACGGTGGTGAGAAACACGTAGAGCAGCGCGATCCAGAACAGCGCCTTGGGCACGGTGACGCCGAACAACGTCAGCGGCCCCGACAATCCCCACAGGATCGGGGTGAACTCGACGACGGACACGATCGCGAAAATGGTTCCGAAGAGCAGGGTTTGGGCCGTGCTCACCGTCGGCGTGTTCGTCTCCGGACCGGTGCCGGTGGTGAAGATGTCGATGTCCTGCTGAATTCGTTGGTCCGCGTTGTCGATCGGGCGGTCGATGAACCGTCCGCGGTAGTAGGCGTCACCGTCGAGCCAGTCGCCCGTCAGCCGGTGCGTCAGCCACACGCGCCATCGAATGATGAAACGCTGCATCAGATATGTATCGAGCAGAGTACGGGTCACGTTGGCCACGACCAGGGCGGCGAGGATCAGTATTGCTTTCCAGAACCCTTGTATCGCGACGGCTTTCGCGGCGCCCTCACCCTCGAATGCCGCCTGCATGGCCGAGAACTGGTCGTTGCTCTGGTAGGTGAAGAGGACCACGATGCGAACGTCGATCATCACCAGCAGCAGGAGAACGCCGAGCAGTCCCCACACCGGGACACTGTCGCGCCCGGTGAAGTAGTCACCGGTGACGCGCCAGAACTGTCTGCCCCACGTGGTGTAGCGGGCGAGAAGCGCGCACACGACCACGACGCTGACCGCGGCGAACATCCAGGCCTTCGCCACCCACAGCGCTGACGCGATCAGCTCGTCGCCCCAAACCAGGGACGGCGTAAAGGTTTCCATGCGGGGAAACTACCCCGCCATGATCACACCGGCGCCGGTTCTGTCGCCTCGCCCTGGACGCGGCCGAACCGCCATTCGCCTTCTCCGAGCAGCTCGAGTTCGTGGGTGTGGTGCTGCTCGACGGTCTTGCGGTGGCTCACGCTGACCAGGATGGTGTCGGGCAGCTCCGTGCGAACGAGGTTGTACACCAGGAACTCCAGACCTTCGTCGAGCGCCGAGGTCGACTCGTCGAGGAACACGGCCTTGGGCTTGGTCAGCAGTACGCGCGCGAACGCGATGCGTTGTTGTTCGCCGGGGGAGAGCACCTTGGCCCAGTCGTCCACCTCGTCGAGGCGGTTGACCAGATGGGACAGCGCGACCTTCTCCAGCGTGCGCTTCAGCGTGTCGTCGTCGATGTCGCCTTCTTCGTTCGGGTAGCTGACGACGGCACGCAGATCGCCCAGCGGTACGTACGGCATCTGTGAGAGGAACATCGTCTCGTTCGGACCGCACGGGCGCGTGAGCGTGCCGGTGGTGAACGGCCAGAGTTCGGCGAGGCTGCGCAGCAGCGTGGTCTTGCCGACGCCCGACGCCCCGGTCACCACCATCGTGTCGCCGACTTCCAGTCGCAGGTCGAGTGGCTTGACCAGCTGCTTTCCATCAGGTGTACGGACCTCGACGTCGTCGAGTTCGACCGTCCCGTCCTTGCAGGGCGTGGTGGTGAGCGTCGGCAGCGCCCGGCCTTCCTCGTTGGCGACGATCAGGCCGTGCAGACGGATGATCGCCGCGCGGTAGGAGGCGAACGAGTCGTAGGCGTTGCGGAAGAACGACAGCCCGTCCTCGATGCTGCCGAACGCCGACGCCGACTGAGTCATGGCGCCCAGGGTGATCTCGCCGCTGAAGAAGCGCGGGAACTGGAACAGGTACGGGGGAACCACGATGATCTGGCTCATCGACAGGTTCCAGCCGTAGAAGCCCATGAGCCGGTTCACGTAGCGCTTGTAGTTGGCGACGATCGGCGCGAAGAGTTTCCGCAGCCCCGTCCGCTCCGCGACCTCCCCGCGGTAGAACGCGACGGCCTCGGACGCGTCGCGCAGGCGCACGAGGGCATACCGGAAGGCGGCGTTGAACTTCTCGTTGCGGAACGACAGCCAGATGATCGGCCTGCCGATCCAGAACGCGAAGGCCGACGCGAAGAGCACGTAGACGATCAGGATCCAGAACATCGCCTTCGGAAGCGCGATGTCGATGAACGGGATCGTGAGCGTTCCCGACAGATTCCACAGGATCGCGGTGAACGAGATCATCGAGGCGATCGCATTGACCGAGCCGAACAGCAGCGTGGCCGTCGACGTGTTGTTCGGGGTGTTGGGAAGGCCGCCGACGCCCGCGGTGAAGATGTCGATGTCGTACTGGATGCGCTGGTCGGGGTTGTCGATCGTGTCGTCGATGAACCGCCCCCGGTAGTACGCCTTGCCGTCGAGCCAGTCGCCGGTCAGCCGGTCGGTCAGCCACGTCCGCCACGCCAGCATGAACCGCTGGGTGATGAACAGGTCGAACATGATCCGGGCCACGTGCAGAACCGCCAGTAACGAGAACACGATGATCGACATGTAGAAGCCGTCGCGGCCGGAGGACTTGATGGAGTCGTCCTCCGCCTGAAGCCCCCCGCTGACGACCTGCAGCGCGGTCATCATGTCGTTGCCCTGGAACGTGAAGAGCACCGAAAGCCGAACGCCGATCATCACCGACAGCAGGATGACCGCAAGCCACAGCCACACCTTCACGCTCTCGGGACCCTTGAAGTAGTCGCCGGTGATCTGCCAGAACTGGCGGCCCCACACGGTGTACCTGGTGAGGAGAACGCAGATCAACAAAGTGGCGATCGCTGCGATCAGCCAGGCCTGGCCGACCCACCGCAGCGATGTCAGAAGCTCATG
Source organism: Mycobacterium sp. (assembly GCA_035279185.1). Taxonomy (GTDB): domain Bacteria; phylum Actinomycetota; class Actinomycetes; order Mycobacteriales; family Mycobacteriaceae; genus Mycobacterium. Next base: position 3,916 of record DATEIG010000148.1, on the reverse strand, counting down.
GCCCCAGTCCAGCGTGGGCTCGAACATTCCGTCTTCCATTCGGGCAAGGTACCTCGCCGAGCTGCGGCCAGCCGGGCGGACGTCTCAACTTCCTGTGGTCAGCGTGTCGAGCCGCCACCGTCCGCCGCCGACGAGCTCGAGTTGGCGGGTGTGGAACCGCTCGACGGTGGCGCGATGACTCACGCTGACCAAAATCGCGTCCGGCAGCTCCGCGCGGACGAGTTCGTACAGGGTCAGTTCGAGCCCTTCGTCGAGCGCGGACGTCGACTCGTCGAGGAACACGGCCTTCGGCTTGGTCAGCAGGATCCTCGCGAACGCGATCCTCTGCTGCTCACCGACCGAGAGCACCTTGCCCCAGTCGCCGACGTCGTTGAGCCGGATCGCCAGGTGCGGGAGAGCGACTTTGATCAGGGCCTGCTGTATCTCGCTGTCGCCGAGCGCGCCCTCCTCGCCGGGATAAGACGCGACCGAGCGAAGGTCACCGAGCGGAAGATAGGGCAGCTGCGGCACGAACATGGCGGACTGCCTGCCTGCCGGCAGCGCGACACGTCCGGAGACGAAAGGCCACAGCCCGGCGAGGCTCTGCATCAGCACGGTCTTGCCGATCCCCGACGGGCCGCTGACCAGTAGCGTGTCGCCCGGTTCGAGGCTGACGTCGAGCCCTCGCAGCAGGTTCGCGCCGTCAGGGGTTCGCACCTCCAGTCCGGACACCGTCAAGGAGCCGTCCGTGGCGCCCGTGGTCACCTGGCCGAACGTGCGGGCACGCGCGTTCTCCTCGACCAGACCGTCGAGCCGGATGACCGCCGCACGGTAGCCCGCGAACTCGTCGTAGGCCTCGCGGAAGAACGAAAGGGCGTTGTGGATGGTGACGAAAGCCGTCGCCGACTGGATGACGTCGCCGAACGAGATCCCACCCGCGAACAGCCGCGGCGCCTGCACCACATAGGGAAGCGGGTTGATGGCCTGGCTCACGGTCAGGTTCCAGCCGGTGAACCGCAGCATCCGCATCAGCCAGTTCCGGTAATTGGCCATCACCTCCGACAGCCGCCCGCCGAGGAGCCGGCGCTCTACGCCCTCGCCGCGATACAAGCCGATGGCGGCGCTTGCGTCGCGCACCCGAACCAGCGCGTACCGGAAACCCGCATTGCGAAGCTCGTTGAGATAGCTCAGCCGGATCAGCGGCCTGCCGATGACGAACGCGATGACGGTGGCGGCGAGCACGTAGACGATGACGATCCAGAACAGCGCGCGCGGCAGCGTGACCCCGCCGAGCGTCAGCGCCCCTGAGAGCTGCCAGAGGATCGCGCCGAACGCGACCACCGAGAGCACCGCCCCCACTGCGCCGAACAGCAGCGTGTTGCCCGAGCCGTACGCCGGATTGTTCGGCTGGCCGCCGACTCCGGTGGTGAAGATGTCGATGTCCTGTTGGATGCGTTGGTCGGGGTTGTCGCCGGGGCGTCGGAGGAACTGCCTTCGGTAGTAGGCGAAGTCCCCGAGCCAGTCGTCGATCAGCCTGCCGCTCAACCAGATCCGCCACCGCATGATGAACCGCTGCATCAGATACATGTCGGCGAGATTCAGCACCACGTGAATGACGGCCAGGATCAGGAAGATTCCGATCGTCACCCAGAACCCGTGGATACCGGAGTCGGTGACATCGTCTCGGCCCGTGGCGATTCCCTGCAGTGCGACCTGCAGAGACGTGAAGACGTCGTTGGTGTAGTAGCTGATCAGCACCGAGATGCGAACGGCGATGATGGTCGACAGGAGCAGCAGCGCGAGCATGCCCCACACCACCGGGCTCTGGTCGCCGACGAAGTACGGACCGGTGATACGCCAGAACTGGCGGCCCCACTCGGTCATCCGTCCGATCAGCACGAGGACCGCCAGCAGGCACGGTGCGGTGATGACGAATGCGATCAGCACCCAGACGGTGGAATTGAGGAGTTCGTGGCTCCAGTCGATCGAGGATCTGAACGCAGGAGCGTCCACCGCGCGACACCTCCCTTCGCCGGAGCCGGCCTGCGGCGAAGCTACCGCAGGCCGGGCGACACGGGGGCCGACACGCTCGTGCCGAAGGTGGCCGCGAGATGGGCCACCACGTCGTCGGCGTCGACCGCAGACGAACTGAACGAGAGGTATCCGTCTGGCCGCACGACGTAGGCGGCGGTGCCGTCGGCGCCGTACATCCTGGCGAAATCACCGGTGTCGTCGTGGATCACGGGCAATACGCTGGCGTCCACGTCGGCACGCGGGGAGCCGATCAGATAGATCTCGAGGCGCCCCCCTGCCGCCGCCGTGGCGGCATCGGCGATCCGCTCGAACGACGCGACGTCGTCTGCGTCGGCGTCGGCGCCCGCGTACAGCAGCAACGCGTGGTCGCGCCTCCCGAGCAGGGAGTACAGCCGCAGCGGCCCGGTGACGGCGTCGCGCGTCAGCCCGGTGGCGTCGGGTGCGCGTCCGCCTGCCCCCGGGGCGACGATCGGGCTGTCGTCGTAGCGGATCAGCAGTTGCGCCTCACGGCGGAGCACGAAGTCCGGGTCGGTCGAGTCGGCGCCGATGCCGTCGCGCGCGCTGCGCACGGTGCGCCCGACGACCTCTTCGCCGACCGGTCGCCGCTCGGCGTCGTAGCTGGCGGTGAGCTGCGGCGCGGCGCCAGACAGCGCCAGCGCGAGTTTCCAGGCGAGGTTGTGTGCGTCCTGTATGCCGGTGTTCATGCCTTGCGCACCGGTCGGGGGATGGATGTGCGCGGCGTCGCCTGCCACGAACACCCGACCGCGACCGTAGGAGTCGACGATGCGGTGGCTGATCCGAAACACCGAGGACCACCTCAGGTTCCGGGCCTTCGCGGTTTCGGGCGAGAGCCTGTCCAGCACGGCCTGGATGTGGTGCAGCGCGGGCTTGCGGGCGCCCTCGAAGCCGTGCGCGACGCCGTCGGCTGCATCGGATGCGGAGAGGAGCTCGTCGGGAACCAGCATCGACATGCGGTAGCGACCGCGCCCCGGCAGCGGTATGCACACCAGGAGATCGTCGGTCTTGCCGTCGATCTGGTGCATGGACCGCACCGCCCAGCCCCGCGGCACCGACCAGTCCACCTCGACATCGCCGAGCATGTACTGCTCGTCGAACGCCGCACCCTCGAAGGTCAACCCGAGGGCCTTGCGCACCGTGCTGTGCGCGCCGTCGGCGCCGACCAGGTAGCGGGCTCGCACCGTCTGCTGCCCGCCGTCGCCGTCCAGCGTCACGGTGACGCCGTCGGCGTCCTGCTCGAAGCCGACCACCCGGCGACCGCGCTCGACGCGCACACCGTGCATGGCCAGTTCCTCGGCGAGGATCCGCTCGGTGGCGTACTGCGGAATGGCGGTGAAACCGAACGGAACGTCGGCCGGTGTCGCGAACGGCAGCTGCGCCACCTGCTCGCCGTTGACGTAGACGAGCTGACCGAACATCGGGACCGCCTCGGCGAGAATCCGACCGAGCACGCCCATTCCCTCGAATACCTCGAGTGTCCGCGGTTGCACGCCAACGGCTTTGGCGTACTGCGGCGGCTCGGTGACGGGATCGACGATCCGGAAGTCGACACCGCGGCGGGCGAGTTCGATCGCGGCGGTCAGGCCGACGGGTCCTGCGCCCGCGACGAGGACGTCGGAGTGGTCCATGGCACGAGATTATGCTGCGGCCATGACCACCGACGGCTCCTCGAGCGACAAAGTAAGCGCAGGACATCTGATCGCCCGACGGCTGCGCGCCAGCGGGATCGACACGATCTTCACGCTGTCCGGCGGGCACTTGTTCTCCATCTACGACGGATGCCGCGCCGAGGGTGTCCGGCTGATCGACACCAGGCACGAGCAGACCGCGGCCTTCGCGGCCGAAGGCTGGTCGAAGGTGACACGGGTGCCGGGGGTGGCGGCGC
>DATEIG010000147.1:0-5749 GCA_035279185.1 Mycobacterium sp. | reverse complement strand
GCGCAGGCGCACAAGGGCCGATGCAGTTCCTACCGTCGACGTTCGCCGCCTACGGCGACGGGACCGACATCTACTCGCCGCACGACAGCATCATGGCCGCCGGTCGCTACCTCGCCGCCAACAACTTCGCGGGCAATCCGGACGGGGCGATCTACCGCTACAACCACGCGTCCACCTACGTTCGGGCGGTCAATGACTATGCGGCGGTGTTGGGCGCCGACCCGGCGGCCTTCGCCGGCTACCACCGTTGGGAGGTCTACCTGAAAACGGTGGACGGCGACGTTCTCCTGCCCATCGGGTACGCATCCGATTCGCCGGTACCGGTCGGCGAATACCTTGCGGCGCATCCGCAGTGAGCTACGGGATCAACGCGTCACACGTGTGAGCGCGCGGCGACACCGTGTGAGAGCAGGCCGATGAGCTCTGCGATGCGGATCAGTTCGTCGATGACGGGTTCGTTCTCCCGAATGGCGGCACGCAACGCGGTCTCGCCGTCGGGCTGTTCCCGGATCTCGACTTCCCGTTGCTGATGCAGATCGAGGACGTATCGGCGCATCTGGTCGGCCGCGGTCGAGAGTCCGGCGACATTCGCGGCGGCGTCGACACCGCGCGCAGCGGCCACCGCATGTCGGCGATACTCGGCGATCTGCGGGATCGGTGACGACCTGGTGTCGGGCAGTGACGCGAGCGCCGCGGAGCGCTCGACGATGGCCGTCAGTCTGTCCACCACCGTTGCGGCTGAGTCGATTTGCCTCTGTCCAGGTTCTCGACGCGCATACGCGAGCGTTTCGGTGGCGCTGCGCACAGCCGATGTCGCGGCACGACGCGCGGCGTCGAGGCGCGTGCGGCTCTCGACTGTGGGGTCGGCAACATGGGTCACGACCGCGTCGACGTAATCCGCGGTGGCGGATGTCGCGCGGGCGAGTTGCCCGGCCAATCGGCCGCGATCCCAGTCGGGCAGAAACAGGACATAGCCGATCACCGCGGTCGCGGTGCCGAGGATGGTCATGGCGATCCTGCCGACTGCAGCGTGCCAGTCCCCCGGATCCGCGAGGTCGCCGATCAACAGGATCAGCGGAGTACCGAAGATCACCCAGAAGGCGTAATTGACTGGGCGCAAAGCGAATCCGACTGCCACGACGACGAACACCAGCCCGGCCAGCACCGTGGGGTTCTGGATCCACGCGATGGCCACCGCGGCGCACGTACCGCCGACGACGTTGCCGATGACGCGCTGCCACGCGCGCTGCGTCGTGGCGCGGTACTGCGGTCGCAGAACCCGCAGCGCCGCGAGCGCCGCCCATTCGCCGTGGTCCAGATGAGCAAGCGTGACCGCGGCGAAGAGGACCGACGTGATGGCCGCTGTCCGCAACGCGTGCCGAAACGTGGTCGAGTCGAGCCGCATCGCGCCGCGCAGGCTGCGAGAGTCGACGCGCGCTTTCGGTGATCCGCCGCCCTGGAGACGCACGTGTCGGCGACGCACCAGATCCGTCGCCTCGGCCCTGGCGCGATCGGCTGCGTCGGTGATCGCGAGCATCTGCCGCTTGAGGTGACCGACAGCCGACACTCGTGCGTAGTCGGTCTCGCCCACGGCGGCGTGCCGGACACGGTTGCAGGCGTCGACAAACCGCTCCAGTGCCTCGTCCTCGAGGGGCGTTGTCGGGCCCCTCGACCCTGCGAGCTCATCGGCGACTGCTTCGAGCCTCAACCGGACGGCCTCGCCGAGCGCGCGGTATTCCGCCGCCACAGAGGGTTCTTCGTCGTCCGCCGACCGCAGCCGTGACGTCGAATCGAGCAAAGCGGTGGCCGTGTCGACGAGGGCCCGCGACGCCTGGGCGGCTGCGTCGTCGCCTCCCGGTCCGGCCAGAACCAGAACGGCTTCGTCGGCATGTCGCAGTGCAGTCGCGACCGCGGATCGGTCCGGTCTTCCGCCCGCGATCTCGTCGGCCAGCACCACCGCGACCGCGCGGTAGGCCGCCCCGATCGTTGTCAGAAAGCTGTGCAGCCGAGGCGTCGGCGTCAACACCATCGTCGCGACGGCATACCAGAGCCCGCCCGCGGCGACGAGCCCTACCGCCGTCATCAGGTTGTCCTGCGACGCGAACACGCCCGTCAGGAACGCGGTGGCCGGCATCGTCCCGCACCGGACGGCGATGCCGCCGAACGCTGCACCCATCCCCGCGATGAACACGATGGTCGCAAAGAGCGCGACGTCGACCGGGAAGAGCCCGTTCGTGACCGCCCCGGCCGCGAAGGCGGCCGTGTTGATCAGCGCGGTGACGACGAGCCCTGCCGTTCGCCGCCATCGCTCGCCGCCCTTGTTGGTGAATGCGGCGAGGTACGCGCCGAGGCACGCGGTCGCGCCCATAGCGGGCCCGCCGACGGCCGCACCGAGCAGAAGTGGAACCCCGATGGCGACGCCGTTGATCAGGCCGCCGACGACAGCCGGACGGGCGCCGGGCGCCCGAGCGAAGACCAGGGACGGGGCTCGCACGTCAGCGCCGCCAGAAGTCGAACCGATCCCGCCCCGCTCTGAACCCGGCAGCCTCGGCGATGTCGACCGCCACGTCGAAGTGCTCGCCGACACGGAACGGTGTGTGCGCGTCGCTGCCGAACGACACCGCATCACCGCCCTCCTCCCACCACCACCGGACCTGGGAAACCGAGGCCATGGGACTGCGTGTGTTGATCTCCAATGCGCGTCCCGACGACGCCAGGAGGCGGAACACCGCCCGGTACTCCTCTTCGAACGCGGTGTCGTCGTAGTCGCCGACACGCTCGGTCGGCCAGTACCGTCGCGCGTAGTCGCAGTGCGCGAGCACGGTGAACACCGAAGAACCGCCGACCAGAACGAGGAGTTCGGTGAAATAGCGGCGCATCACCTCGTGCGGATCGAATTGGCGGAACATCGCTCGGTTGATGCCGGTCAGGGTGCCGTCGACGACGATCCCGTGCAGACTGCCGAGCACGCGTTCGAAGTCCCCCGCCGACAGCACCGTGGCCACGCTCGTGCGGAACAGGTGCGGTTCACCGGCCTCGATGCCGGACAGGATGCGCAGATCGGGGAACTCGTCGCGGCAGCGCGCAAGGTCGGCGAGGTATCCCTCGACGTCGAGCGGCGCCACCCGCGGCCGCTCAGCCACCCGCGCGGGCCGGGCGATCTCCTCGTCATGCTTGTCCGGCTCTTCGAGCGTCCAGTCGGTGAAGTCGACGTGTTCGGTGAACGCCAGTCCCGGTAGACCCAGCTCTCGAGCGCGCGCACACGCCGACCGCATCGACGAGCTCGAGGCCGTGTCCCACGACCATCGGGTGTGGACGTGGTTGTCGAGGGGTGGGGAGTGCTGCACGCCTTCACGCTAGTGCGCGCGCCGCGGCGCCGACGGAGCCGGATGTCGAACTGCTTCTGGCACAGTCGAAGATGTGGCCGATTCCCGCGACGACTACTGGAATCACAACACCGCCTACCACCCGTGGCTGGTCAGTATCGCCGAGCGTCACAACGGCGACGTCCTCGATGTCGGAGGCGGGGACGGCCTGCTGGCCCAGCGGCTCTCGGGCGTTTCACGTTCGGTGATTGCGCTGGAGCCCGATCCCGGCGCCGCAGAACGAGCGAGGAGTCGGCTGACCGGACACCCCGACGTCACGGTCGCTGAGACGGACTTCGAGCGATACGCGTCGAACGGGCGACGATTCGACCTCATCACCTTCGTGGCGAGCTTGCACCACATGGATCTGCGCACATCGCTGCAGAAGGCCCGAGACATGGTGGCGCCCACGGGCGAGATCGCGGTCGTCGGGCTCGCCGCCAACAAATCGCTCGTCGACTGGTTGTGGGCGGCGCTCTGTCTCCCTGCGGTCCGCGTCGGCTCACTGACGCACCGGGAAACACCCGACATCGGTGTCGTGATGACCGATCCGCGCGAGAGCCTCGGCGACATTCGGCGGATCGCGCAGGAGGTACTGCCGGGCGCGGCGGTGCGCCGCGGGATGTACTACCGCTATCTCCTACGGTGGTCCAGGTGACGAGAACCTCGATCGCCTCGCGGATGATCGCCGCCGCCGCACTCGTGGCGACGATCGCCGTCGCCGCACCCCATGCCGACGCCCAACCGACGGCGCCGCCCGAATTCGTCGCACTTGCCGACGTCGACCCCACGATCCTGCAGGACATCCGTTACTTCACCCCGCACAACTTCACCGGCGATCCGGTCGACGGGTATCTCGCGCCGATGTGCATCCTGACCCGTCCGGCCGCCGAGGCACTGCGCCGGGCGCAGCACGAGTTCACGGAGCAGGGCTACACGCTCAAGGTGTACGACTGCTATCGGCCGCAGCGCGCCGTCGACGACTTCGTGGCGTGGGCGAAGGATCTCGGCGATCAGCGAATGAAAGCAGAGTTCTATCCGCGCGTCGACAAGACGCAGCTCTTCGCCGACGGTTACATCGCCGAACAGTCCGGCCACAGCCGGGGCAGCACCGTGGATCTGACGCTGGTTCCGCTGCCCGCTCAGGAGACCCGGCCGTACGTGCCGGGTGAGCCGCTGATCGACTGTGCCGCACCGCAGGCCCTGCGGTTCCCCGACAACTCGGTGGACGCCGGCACGGGCTACGACTGCTTCGACACCCTGTCCAACACCCTGGATCCGCGGATCCAGGGTGAGCAACTGAAGAACCGGCTACTCCTCAAGGACGGCCTGGAGAAACAGGGGCTGGTCAACCTCGACGTCGAGTGGTGGCACTTCACGTTCAAGCCCGAGACCTACCCCGACACCTACTTCGACTTCCCCGTCGACCGGGCCTCTCTGGCCCCGCGAATGTAATGACAGAACTCGACGTGTGAGCGGACGGAGCTGACTACCATCGGCGACATGAGCCGGGTCCTCATGGCGGTGTCCGCGACGGTTTTCATGGCGTCGGCAGGCGTCGTCGGCGCGAGCGTCGCGCAGGCCGAACCCATGCCCCCACCGCCGTGCGGGTTCTCGATATCGGCGCCTCAGGTGGTGCAGGTAGGCGGCGTCAGCAAGGTGACCGCGACCGTGACCTCGACGGTGTGCGGAATCGCCGCCAGCCCGTATCAGAGCGTGGCGTGCGTGGAGCTGCTCGGTCAGCAGGGCGGCTCGTGCATGCAGGGCGTCGACACCGCGCAGGCCTACTTGGAGCCCTACAAGCCCGGCGCCACCTATGTGTCGAGGGGACGCGGCTGCGGAATCATCGTGCCGGGGCTGCCCGCCGACAACTGCCAGATCCTGGGTCCCGTCCAGGCCACCCTGTAGCCGGTCATTAGCCTGAAGCGATGTCTGATCGCGTCCTCGTAGAGGTCGAAAACCACGTCGCGCTCATCACCGTCAACGACCCCGAGCGCCGCAACGCAGTCACCGCCGAGATCTCCGCAGGACTGCGCGCAGCCGTCGACGCCGCCGAAGCCAACACCGACGTGCACGCCCTCATCGTCACCGGGGCGGGCAAGGCGTTCTGCGCGGGCGCCGACCTGACGGCGCTCGGCGAAGCGACAGAGGACGGCCTGCGGACCATCTACGACGGGTTCCTCGCGGTCGCCAACTGCGCGCTTCCCACGATCGCTGCCGTCAACGGGGCCGCCGTCGGCGCGGGGCTGAACCTCGCTCTCGCCGCCGATGTGCGCATCGCCGGTCCGGCGGCGCTGTTCGATCCCCGCTTCCAGAAGCTCGGCATTCACCCCGGCGGCGGTGCGACGTGGATGCTGCAGCGCGCTGTCGGCGTGCAGGCCGCT
>DATEIG010000146.1:0-2050 GCA_035279185.1 Mycobacterium sp. | reverse complement strand
TGCGGGAGGTTCAGCGCGGCAATCGCCTGTCCGTCGGGCCTGCCGACCTCGGCGGTGTAGATGACCTCGCGTTGGGCGTTCGGAAGCGAAGCGATCAACTCGGTCACTTCCGCTCCGAAGGCCAGCGACTTCGCGTCGCGGGTGATGTGCACCCACCGGACGTCGCGGTCGCTGCGCGTGGCGGCCAAGGCGTGCAGCATCGCCAGTACCGGGGTGATGCCGATCCCGGCGGACAGCAGCACGACGGGTGCGGCGCCGTCGCCGAGGTAGAAGTCGCCCCTCGGGGCGGCGACGTCGAACAGCGATCCCGGTTGGGCGTGCTCGTGCAGCCAGCGGCTCACCAATCCGTTGTCCTCACGTTTCACACTGATGCGGTAACGCGCGCCCGCGGTGCCACCGGACAACGAATAGCTGCGCAGCGGCGCGGGATTCGCGACATCCGGGAGTTTGAGGGTGAGGTACTGCCCTGGTCGTGCCTGCGGCAGTACGGCCCCGTCGGGTGTCTCGAATTCGATCGACAGGACGGTCGGGCTCTCCAGCCGGGTCTCGGCGACCCGCAACCTGCGGAAGCCGGTCCAACCCGGCTCGACTCCGACCGGTGGTGCTGATGCCTGCCCGGCACCGCCGTGCGACGCGAGCAGTTCGGCGAACGACTGCTGCCAGCCCGGGCTCAGAGCCGGGACGTCGACCGCCTTGCGCAGCATGTCGACGTCTCGGTCGGGCAGGTACAGCAGCGCGTCGATCGCGGCGACACTGAGCTCGTGTCGGCCACGGCGCGTTCGCTCGATCGCGTCGCCCGCCGCAACCCGGCCCTCGGTGATCACCCGGAAGTAGAAGCCCGGGCGATGATGCGAGACAAGCAGATTCGGCATGTCCGGCTCGCCGAGCCGCATACCGACGCGGAAGCACGTCACGCGCGGCTGGGTCACCTCGAACTCGGCCTCGCCGATGCGATAGCGGTCCCCGATGCAGACCTCGTCGTCTCCGAGACCGGTGATGGTGAAGTTCTCCCCGAACATCCCCGGCACCAGATCGTCGCGGCCGAAATGGCGCTTCCAGTGATCGTACGACTCCGCCTGATAGACCATGACGGCCCGCTGCTCGCCGCCGTGCCCGCCGAGATCCCCTTGGCCGTCACCGTCGATGTTCAACTGGCGCACCATCACCGGAGCCGTCACCGGCGACTTGTAGATGCCGGTGTGAACGGTCCTGCCGCGCCATTCCACGTCGGCGGGCATGCCGACGTTCACCGACACGAGCGTTGGAGTCGGCGTCATTCTTCACCTCCGTGCGCGCGGCGATAGTGCCTGCGCGCCTTCATCCGGTTGCCGCAGATGGCCATCGAGCACCACCTCGCGGTGTTGGGCTTGCTGCGGTCGATCAGGAAGAGCCGGCACTCGGCGTTCGCACAGGGCCGGAGACGCCCTGGACTGGAGATGCGCAACGCATCCCATGCCAGCACGGCCCGCATGGCGCCGGTGGGCGCGTCGGCCGCCTCGATCCGCCAGTCCACGCCTTGCGATCCTGCCACCGGTCGCAGATGAGCACCCGCCAGGTACGGCTTCAGCGCTGTCGGCTTCGCCTTCCCTCGCACGACGTCCTGCAGGATCGACCTGGCCTCGACGAGCGCCGCACGCTCCTCTCCTGCTGTCCCGACGCCGTGTTCGCGCATCCATCGGCGCGCCGCCGTGGCGTCGGCGAGCTGGTCGTGGATGGTCCCGTCGACCACCGGCGTCGAGTTCAACAGGTCGAGCAGAAACGCCTCATCCTCGCGATCTGCCACCACCAAATCCATGACTAACCTCCAAATATCTATTGACAGGTTACACCGGCGAGGGTTGACTATCACTAACCATCAAAACAAATTAAGGAAGTTAGCAATGACGGTTCCAGTTCATCACCGGTACGCGACCGTGAACGGCAGGCGCCTGTTCTACCGCGAGGCGGGCAGCCCGGATGCGCCCGCGCTCGTGCTGCTGCACGGCTTCCCCACCAGCTCGTTCATGTTCCGCGAGCTCATTCCCCGGCTGGCGGACACCTTCCACGTGAT
>DATEIG010000145.1:0-6263 GCA_035279185.1 Mycobacterium sp. | reverse complement strand
GGCGGTGGTGTGGCAGGACCGCCGTGCCGAGTCCGTCTGCGCACCGCTCTCGGCGTCGGCGGAAACCGTTGCCCAGCGCACCGGTCTGGTGCTCGACCCCTACTTCTCCGCACCCAAGATGGCGTGGATACGCGCGAACAGAACGACCGACGGCGTCGTCACGACCACCGACACCTGGCTCGTGCACCGGCTGTGCGGCGCGTTCGTCACCGACTCGTCCACGGCCAGCAGGTCGCTCCTGCTCTCGCTGGACTCCGTCGCGTGGGACGACGAACTGGTCGACCTGTTCGAGCTGACGGGCGAGGCGCTTCCGGAGATTGTCGGGTGTGACCAGATCGTCGGCAGCACAGATGCTTTCGGGCCGAGCATTCCCGTCGCAGGCCTGATCGTCGATCAGCAGGCTGCGCTGCTGGCCGAGAGTTGCCTGGCGCCTGGCGATGCCAAGTGCACATTCGGCACGGGCGCTTTCCTGCTGGCTCAGCTGGGGTCGAAGGCGACGCGATCAACGTCGGGCCTGACCACCTCGGTGGCGTGGCGGTTGCGCGACGACACGTCCTACTGCGTCGACGGGCAGGTCTACACCGCGGCCTCCGCGGTGCGGTGGGCCGTCGACCTCGGCCTGGTGCCCGCCGCCGATCAGATCGATTCCGTCGCCGCGCCGTCGAGCGACGGAGTGTTGTGTGTGCCCGCCCTGGCCGGTTTGGCGGCGCCGTGGTGGAACTCCTCCGCCACGGCGTCGTTCACCGGCATGTCGCTGTCCAGCGGCCGCGGTCAACTGGTGCGGGCACTGCTGGAGGGCATCGCCGCACAGGTGGCAGCATTGGCCGATCTCGTCGCGAGCGATCTGGGGCAGCCGTTGACGCGACTGCGTGTCGACGGCGGGTTGACCCGGTCCGCGGTCTTGATGCAGGCGCAGGCCGACCTGGCGCGGATTCCCGTCGACATCTACCCGTCGATGCACGCCACCGCCCTTGGCGCCGCGGCGTGCGCGCGACTGGCACTCGACACCGGACTCGACGTCGCCGACGTCGTCGGCACCTGGACGCCCGACCACACGTATGAGCCCGTGTGGTCCGCCGAGCGCGCCGAGGAGTTCATGTCGCAGTGGATGCGGACCGCCGAAATCGTTCTTGCACAACAGGACACGGTGCCGTCGTGAGCGCGCCCGCCGACGTCAGCGACGTCATCGTGGTGGGCGGCGGGATCGTCGGCAGCGCGATCGCGCGCGCACTCGCGGGCACCCATCTCTCGGTGACGCTCGTCGAGGCACGTGACGACGTCGGTGACGGCACGAGCAAGGCCAACACAGCGCTGCTGCACACCGGATACGACGCGACACCGCAGACCTTGGAGTCCCGGCTGGTGGCACGCGGCTACGACCTGCTGGGCGAATACGCGGAGCGGACCGGTATCCCGGTCGAGCGGACCGGCGCGCTGCTGGTGGCGTGGACCGACGAGGAACTCGATGCGCTGCCCGGGTTGAAAGAGAAGGCGGAGGGCAACTTCTACCACCGCTGCGAGATCGTCGGCGCCGAGGAGGTGTACCGGCGAGTGCCCGATCTAGGCCCAGGGGTGCTGGGTGGGCTGACGGTGCCCGGCGAATCGATCATCTGCACGTGGACCACCAACCTCGCGCTGGCCACCGACGCCGTGGCGCGTGGCGCGCAATTGATGCGCGGCACCAGGGTGACCGGCGCCGAGGTCGGCGACGACCACACGACGCTGCAGACCACCCGCGGTGAGATCCGCGGCCGCTGGGTCGTCAACGCCGCGGGCCTCGGCGCCGACCACGTCGACGCCGAGTTCGGGTACGAGCGCTTCACCGTCACACCGCGGCGCGGAGAACTGCTCGTATTCGACAAACTGACCCGGCCGATGGTGCCCGTCATCGTGCTGGCCGTCCCGTCGTCACGCGGCAAGGGCGTCCTCGTCAGCCCGACGATCTACGGCAACGTGATGGTGGGCCCGACGTCGGAGAACCTTCGCGACCGAAGCGCCACCGGCACATCGGAAGAGGGTTTCGAGTTCCTGGTGTCGAAGGGCCGCGCGTTGATGCCGACCCTGTTCGACGAGGAGATCACGGCTGCCTATGCGGGGCTGCGCGCGGCCACCGAGCAGAGCGACTACCTCATCGACGTCGACACACCGCAGCGCTACGTGCTGGTCGGCGGCATCCGCTCCACCGGGCTGACGTCCGGCATGGCGATCGGCGAGTACGTCACGGGCCTGCTCGGCGATGCCGGCGTCGACGTCACCGAGCGGCCCGACCTGCCCCCACCGCCGCGGATGCCCAACCTCGGCGAGGCATTCACGCGGCCGTTCCAGGACGCCGAGGCGATCGCGGCCGATCCGGAGTACGGCCGCATCGTCTGCTTCTGCGAACGCGTGACCGCCGGCGAGATCCGGGATGCCTTCGAATCGGCCATCCCTCCAGTCGATCTCGATGGGCTGCGTCGCCGCACCCGGGTGATGAACGGGCGCTGCCAGGGCTTCTATTGTGGCGGGCACACACAGGCTCTCCTCGATGCGAACGGTGCTTCGCGATGACGGATCAGCGCGTGGCGGTGGCGATCATCGGCGGTGGGCCATCAGGTCTGACCGCCGCCGCGGCCTTGGCCGGCAAGGTCGACGGCGAGGTGCTCGTCGTCGAGCGGGAAGCCGAGACCGGCGGAATCCCCCGCCACAGCGACCATCTCGGGTACGGCATGCGCGACCTCAAGCGCTTCATCTCGGGTCCGGCCTACGCGAGGCGACTCACCGCGACGGCGAAGGATGCTGGCGCGACGCTGGAGACCGAGGCGATGGTCACCGGGTGGGCGGGCGACCACCGGTTGCAGATCACGTCACCGCGCGGGCTGCGCACGGTCAGCGCTGACGCGGTGGTGCTGGCGACGGGTGCGCGCGAGCGGCCGAGGCCCGCGCGGCTGGTTCCCGGTGACCGACCCGACGGTGTGTACACCACCGGGCAGCTGCAGAACCTCGTGCATGTGCACCACGCGAAGGTCGGCAGCCGCGCGCTGATCGTCGGCGCGGAGCTCGTCAGCTGGTCGGCGGTACTGACCCTGCGCGAGGCCGGTTGCGCGACAGTCGGAATGGTCAGCGCCTATCCGCGCTCGGAGGCGTATGCGGCGTTCCGGATACCAGGCCGGGCACTGATCGACGGGCCTGTCTACACCCGCAGCAGGCTCGTCGTGATCGAAGGCAAGGATCGGGTTCGCAGCGCTGTCGTCGAGAACATCGACACCGGTAAGAGGGTGAGCGTCGACTGCGACACCGTGGTGTTCACCGGCGACTGGATCCCGGATCACGAACTGGCCCGCACCGGCGGCCTCGCGATGGACGAGGCGACGCGCGGACCGCTCGTCGACGCGGCGCTGCGCACCAGCACCCCCGGGGTGTTCGCGGTCGGCAACCTGCTCCACCCCGTCGACACCGCCGACGGAGCGGCATTGGACGGCCGACATGTGGCTGCCGCGGTGACCGGCTGGCTGCAGCGCCGCGATGAGACGCCGAAGGCCGTGCGCATCCGCACCGACGGACCTTTCAAATGGGTTGCGCCGCAGCTGGTTTCGCCCGGTGACGGCGTCGCGGCCCGAGGCGACCTGCTGTTCTGGGTCGACGAGTACCGCAGGCTGCCGAAGCTGCGCGCCGTTCAGGACGGCAGGACGCTTGCGACGAAACGCACGCCGTGGCCCGCCGCGCCTGGGCGGGTGTACCGGGCGCCGTGGTCGCTGGTGTCCGGCGCCGACCCGGCAGGCGGCGACGTCACCGTCAGCTTCGCCTGATTTCTCGCGAAACGATATTCCAGCGGGCCTCTACTCGAACTTTTGCTGCTGGAATATCGTTTCGCGGGAGACGTTAGACGGGCAATAAGGCGTCGATGACGCCGGCGAGCTGTTTGGCGGAGCGGCATTCGTGCATCGCGATGACCTCCTCGTAGCGGGGCACCGCGGAGTCGCCACTGCCCCAGAGGTGCCGCGGCTCCGGGTTGAGCCAGTGCGCATGCCTGCTCGAGTTCACCATGTGCGTCAGGAGATCGGTCTCGGGGTTGCGGTAGTTGTTGCGGCCGTCGCCGAGCACCAGCAACGAGCTGCGTGGCGACAGCACGTTGGGATACTTGTCGAGGAACGACACGAACGCATGCCCGTAATCGGAGTGGCCGTCGCGGGTGTAGACGCCCGCCTCCCTGGTGATGCGCTGGACCGCGACGGCGAGGTCGGCGTCGGGCCCGAACAACTCGGTGACCTCGTCGGTGGTGTCGATGAACGCGAACACCCGTACGCGTGAGAACTGCTGCCGCAGAGCGTGAACCAGGAGCAGCGTGAAGTGGCTGAAACCCGCGACCGAACCCGACACGTCGCACAGCACCACCAGCTCGGGGCGCGCCGGATGCGGCTTCTTGAGCACCACGTCGATCGGCACGCCGCCGGTCGACATCGACTTGCGCAGCGTCTTGCGCAGGTCGATCTCGCCTGCCCGCGATCGCCGCCTGCGCGCGGCGAGCCGAGTCGCCAGAGTGCGGGCGAGAGGCGCCACCACGCGGCGCATCTGACGCAGCTGTTCGCCGGACGCGCGCAGGAACTCGACGTTCTCCGCCAATTGCGGGACGCCGTACATCTGCACGTGGTCGCGGCCCAACTGCTCGGCCGTGCGCCGCTTCGTCTCGCCCTCCACCATCTTTCGCAGCTGCGCAATGCGTTGCGCTGCAATGGACTTGGCGATCTGCTCCTGCGTCGGGGTCGGCTCGTCGCCGTAGGGGGCCAGCAGACCCGCCAGAAGCCTGCCCTCGAGGTCGTCGAGGTTCATCGCCTTGAGCGCCTGATACGAGGAGTACGACGGCCCTCGGCTGGAGTTGTAGCGGCCGTAGGCCTCGACGATCTGCGCGATCATCGCGGCCAGCCGCTCGTCCATGTTGGCGAGCTCTTCGTTGTCGGTGAGCATGTCGAGCAGCATCTGCCGCATCGCCTCGACGTCCTCCGGCGGCAGACCGTCGTCGGACTCGTCGTCGTCGACCACCGTGCGACCGCCGAGCGCGGCCGGGAAGTACAGGTCGAACATCGCGTCGTAGGTGTCGCGGTGGTCCGGCCGTCGCAGCACCGCGCACGCGATGCCCTCGCGCAGTGCCTCCCGGTCGCCGAGCCCGAGCACGCTCATCACCCGGCCCGCATCGACCGTCTCCGACGGCCCCACCGCGATGCCCTGCTTGCGCAGCGCCTCGACGAACTCGACCAGGTGGCCTGGAATGCCGTGCGGCGCAAGCGGCTGCGGCGGGCGGGTGCGGCGGACTGCCATCGGTGCTCTCCTAGTTCAGTCGGAGCTCGCCGGTCGCCTTCACCTGATCGGACTGGTGCTTGAGCACCACACCGAGTGTGGCGGCGATCATCTCGTCGTCGATGGTGTCCATGCCGAGCGCGAGAATGGTGCGGCCCCAGTCGATGGTCTCGGCCACCGACGGCACCTTCTTGAGTTGCATGCCGCGCAGCACGCCGATGATCTTCACCAGTTCCTCGGCCAGATGCGCGGGCAGTTCGGGCACGCGCGACAACAGGATGCGACGTTCGAGGTCGGGATCCGGGAAGTCGATGTGCAGGAACAGGCAGCGGCGTTTGAGCGCCTCGGACAGCTCGCGGGTGGCGTTCGATGTCAGCAGCACGAACGGTGCCCGCTCCGCGACGATCGTGCCGAGTTCGGGCACCGTCACCGCGAAGTCGGACAGCACCTCGAGCAGCAGCCCCTCGATCTCGATGTCGGCCTTGTCGGTCTCGTCGATCAGCAGAACGGTCGGCTCGGTGCGGCGGATCGCGGTCAGCAGCGGCCGCGTCAGCAGGAACTCCTCGGAGAACACGTCGGTCTTCGTCTGGTCCCAGTCACCGGAACCCGCCTGGATGCGCAGGATCTGCTTGGCGTGGTTCCACTCGTACAGCGCGCGGGCCTCGTCGACACCCTCATAGCACTGCAGGCGTACCAGGCCAGAACCCGTGCACTGCGCCACCGCGCGCGCCAGTTCCGTCTTGCCGACACCTGCGGGCCCCTCGACCAGCAGCGGCTTGCCCAGCCGGTCGGCGAGGAAAACCGCTGTCGCGGTTGCGGTGTCGGGCAGGTAGCCGGTTTCGGCGAGCTTGTTCGCGACATCGTCGATGTCGGCGAACAGCGGCGCCGGGCGTGCGGGGACGCTCACGTATCACTCCTATGTCAGGCAGGGCGGGTGTGGCCGTCTCCCCACACAATCCACTTGGTCGAGGTCAATTCGGGTAGGCCCATGG
>DATEIG010000144.1:0-3087 GCA_035279185.1 Mycobacterium sp. | reverse complement strand
TCGGAGACGCGCGGTCCGCCGGTGGTGGCGACGACCATCACGTTCTCGTCGGCCAGCGTTTCGATGGTCGGTCGCAGCAGCCGGTCGAAGTCGGTGTTGTCGACGGTGCCCTGGGTGACGTGCACGACCGGACGGTCTCCGTCGAGTTTGGGCCACCACGGCGGCGGGCGGAACGTCGTCGTCGGTGTCGGCTGCACCATCCCGACATAGCGAACGGATGGCGGCAGATCGGAACGCGGATAGTCGAACTCCGGCACCGTCGGCACAATGAGACGGTCGGCCAGCACACCGCAGTCGAGCAGAAACGTCGGCAGCTCCCGCGAATTCAGCCGGTGCAGCTGATGATTGGCGGCCTTCTGCGACTGGCGCAGTAACAGCTTGTGCGACACCGTGTTCAGCAGGTGGTTGCGTATCCGGCCCAACGGGCTCGTCGACGGCGGAAGCCCCAATCCCGCGGGCGCGGTGTCGCGGCTGCTGAGCATCAGCGGCGTCGTGGAGTACAGAAGCACCGGCGGGCGTGCGGTGCGATCGCCGAGCACGAACGGCAGCACCCCGAAGAAGCCGTAGTCGGCCAGGATCGCATCGAACCGCTTCTGCGCCAACAGATTTGTGAGTGCCTTCGCCTGGTGCGGCATCGGCGCGACGAACAGCCGCACGATGTCGAAGTTGAGCCGCTTGATGCCGCTGGTCGCTTCGCGGCCGCTGTCGCAGTCCAGCAGTCCCAGGTCGAGGTCGCCGTCCGGCGGCAGGGTTGCCGGCGTGGCGCCGACGGCGCGGATCTCGTCGGCGCGAGCGGCGCCGCAGAGCACGGTGACTCGATCCCCGCGGTCCACCAGGCCCCGCGCGACGTTGAGCAGCGGCCCGATGTGGCCGATGGGTGACAGTGCTGCGATGAGGATTTCTGACATGCCTCGATGCTTGGCCAACGCCGGTGCGCGAGCTTGGAGGTTGTGTGGAGATAAGGGGGAGATCGCAGGTAGAACGGGCTATCGCTTGATGCGGTCCGGCCTTGTGTAGACGTTCATCGACTCACCCCGCAGGAACGCCACCAGCGTCAGGCCCGACTGGCTGGCGAGGTCGACGGCGAGCGACGACGGCGCCGACACCGCGGCGAGCACCGGGATGCCGGCCATCACCGCCTTCTGCGTGAGCTCGAACGACGCGCGGCCGCTGACCAGAAGCACAGTGCCGGTCAGGGGCACCCTGTTCTGCTCGACGGCCCAGCCGATGGCCTTGTCGACGGCGTTGTGCCGACCGATGTCCTCGCGAACGACCAGCACCGTGCCGTCGGTGTCGAAGAGTGCGGCGCCGTGTAGTCCGCCCGTGCTCGCGAACACCTTCTGTTCGGCGCGCAGCAGCTCCGGCATCGTGGACAGCGTCTCGGCCGTGACGAGGGAGGCGTCGTCGCCGGGCGAATGGCGGCTGATGGTGCGGACCGCGTCGAGTGACGCCTTGCCACACACTCCGCACGACGACGTCGTGTAGAAGTTGCGGGTGATGTCGACCTCGGGCATCTCGACTCCGGGGGCGAGCGTCGCATCCAGCACGTTGTACGTGTTGAGGTTGTCGGGCCCGGTGCCCTTGCAGTAGCGCACGGTGAGGAGGTCGTCGCGGTGGCCGATGACGCCTTCGGTGAGCAGAAAGCCCTGTGCCAGTTCGACATCCGAGCCCGGCGTCCGCATCGTCACGGTGAGCGGTTTGCCGTTGACGCGGATCTCCAGCGGCTCCTCGACGACCAGCGTCTCTGGCCGCGTCACCGCATCGTCGGGGGTGACGTGGCTGGCGCGTCGCCGCGCTGTCACTCGTCCCATGTCACCAATCTACGGCTGCGGATCCACGATCTGCACCACGCCGCCAGACACGCCCGCGATGAAGAGCCTGCCCGTGGTCGCGTCGACGCCGAGCGTGTAAGGGTCCTGGACGGTGGGCAGGCGCTTGACCTCGCGCGGGGTCGGCTGGCTCATGTCGTAGCCGACCACCTCGTTGGTGCCCGACGACGCGACCCACAGCAGGTCACGGGTGGGGTCGTAGGCGATGCCGTAGGGCCCGCCGGGCTGGGCGACCTCGCCGATCTGACGGGGCGTCGGCAGCGGCTCGAACACCCGGATCGCGTCGCCGCGTGTGTCGGCGGCGATCATGCGGCCGTGTTTGTCGGCGACCAGGTGCGTCGGTCCCTCGCCGGCGGGCGTCGACCCGACGATGCGGAGGTTTTCGGTGTCGTACACGGTCAGGTCGTTCTTGCGGACGTCGATCAGGCCCATGGACCGGCCGACGGGCGCCAGGCCCGCGGGTTGCACGCTGTCGGCGAAGACCTTGACGATCTCCTCGCCGCGCAGCACCGTGACGGTCCCGCCGTGCTCGTTCGCGACGAACACCGTCCCGTTGTCGGCCTCCGAGGCGTCGTGCGGGACGACGCCGGTGACAATCTGCGGCAGCGCCCGCCCGCTCGGCAATTCGACGCGCACCAGCGCGTTGGCGCTCTCGACGGGAACCAGGACGGGGCCACCGGGGTCCGCGAGTTGCAGATGGCGGACGAACCCGGGCAGCGGGACCCGGTTGACGACGTCGCCGGTGTCGGCGTTGAGCAACACCAGCTCGTTCGGATCGCGCGCGGCCACCGCGACCGTGCGGGTGGCTGCGTCGACGACGACGCCCTCCGGCGCGGTGCCGACGGGCACGGTGCGGCCGGGGATCGGGGCGGTCTGCGGCGGCGCCTTCTGCGGTTCGGCAGGGGGCGGCAGGTCGTCGGCGGGAGGTCGGTTCCCTTCCGTGGGTACCTCGCTCGGGATGGCCGGCGCAGCGACGGGCGCCGAGCTCTCCTGCGGGGTGTTGTCGGCGGGCGGTTGTTGCGAACAACCGCCAACGAGGACGAGCAGTGCTGCCACCGCAGCGAGACGCCGCATGGTCTCACGCTACGGATCGCGGCTGAGAGCCTGCTCAAAGCCCTGCGACACCGCGCAGTCACTCCCGAATTGCGCCGTTGACGACGGCGTAACAAGTTTGCCATCGAACGTTCCTAGGGTTGGCCGGTCAATCGTCCATGGAGCCGAAGTGGCCGACCAGCGATAGGGAACCAACGTGAGTGGA
>DATEIG010000143.1:0-7487 GCA_035279185.1 Mycobacterium sp. | reverse complement strand
GCCGCCGTGAGCTTCGTCGCCATCCTGGGCGCCGCCGGTTTCCGGTCCGTCCCCGGCGTGATGATGATGCCGCTGCACCACGAGTTCGGCTGGTCGCACGGCACCGTCGGGCTCGCGATGTCGATCAACATGACGCTGTTCGGCCTGACGGCGCCCTTCGCGGCGGCGCTGATGGACCGCTTCGGCGTCCGGCCGGTGCTCACGGTCGCCCTCACGCTGATCGCGGCCGGGTCGGCGCTGAGCGTGTTCATGACGGCCAGCTGGCAGCTGATCCTGCTGTGGGGCGTGCTCGTCGGCGTCGGCACGGGATCGATCTCGATGGGGTTCGTCGCGACGGTGGCTACCCGGTGGTTCGAGGCGCGACGCGGGCTCGTGACGGGCGTGCTCACCGCGGCGAGCGCGACGGGCCAGCTGATATTCCTTCCCGTCGTCGCCGAGGTCACCACCCGGCACGGATGGCGGTGGGCATCGCTGATCGTCGCCGCGGCGGCACTCGCGGTCGTTCCCCTGGTGGCGGTCTTCATGCGAAATGACCCGCGGGACAAGGGATTGACCGCTTACGGTGCCACCGCTGCCGCCGAACCGGCCGCGGTGCCCGCCTCGAGCTTTCGGGCCGCATTCGACGGCCTCGTGATCGGTGCGAAGGTGCCCGCCTTCTGGCTGCTGGCCGCCAGCTTCGCGATCTGCGGCATGACCACCAACGGGCTGATCGGCACGCACTTCATCCCCGCGGCCAACGACCACGGCATGCCGACGACGGTCGCGGCCGGACTGCTGGCGACGATCGGCATCCTCGACGTCGCGGGCACGGTGTTCTCCGGCTGGCTCACCGACCGGGTCGATCCCCGGCTGCTGCTGGTCGTGTACTACACCGGCCGCGGCGTCTCGCTGCTGTTGCTTCCGTCACTTCTTTCGCCGCACGCCGAGCCGAGCACCTGGGTTTTCGTCATCTTCTACGGGCTGGACTGGGTCGCCACGGTGCCGCCGACGATCGTGTTGTGCCGGAATTATTTCGGCACGCGTGCGCCGGTGGTGTTCGGCTGGGTCTTCGCGTCGCACCAGCTCGGCGCCGCGATCGCGGCCGCGGGGGCGGGCAAGCTGCGCGATCTGCAGGGCGATTACGACCTCGCGTTCTACCTCGCCGCCGGGCTCTGCATCGTCGCAGCCGCGCTGTGTGCGAATGTCCGCAAAGCGCAGGTCAGCACACCCGCGACATGAGTTCTCGGTGATCGTGACTTTGGCATTGGTCGCTGCGGGCACCTAACATGCCTAGCGACTGACGAGCTGAGGAGCAGCAACGTGAAGACTCGCACCAGCAAGACCTTGGGTGCCGCGGCCGCGATCGCCGCGATCGGGGCCTCGATCCCGCTGGCGGTGACCGCATACGCCGATCCGACGCCCACGCCCAAGGCGCAGGCCGAGATCCCGGACCCGCAGGGCAACTGCGACCCGTTCAAGAAGGCCGTGCCGGACTGGAAGGCGCTGAACGACGTCCCGGTCAGCAAGGCGCTGGCCAGCATCCCGGACATCAGCACCTTCAACGCCGCGATCTCCGGCGGTTTGAACCCCGCCGTCAACATCACCTCGGTGCTCGACAACGGGCCGTACGTGGTGTTCGCGCCGAGCAATGACGCGTTCGCCGCGCTCGAGCCGGCCCAGCTGGACGCCTTGAAGGCCGATCCGGCTGCGCTGACGCGGCTCGACTACTACCACGTGTTCCTCGGCCTGCTGGGCCCCGAGGACGTGCACGGCCAGCGTCCCACCCAGGAGGGCGCCGAGATCAAGGTCGACGGCAAGAACGGCGACATCAAGGTCAACGACACCGCCAAGCTGATCTGCGGCGGCATCCAGGCGCAGAACGCGCGGATCTACATCATCGACAAGGTGCTCGATCCGGCGTCGCCGCCCGAGGCGATCACGCCGTCGGTGAGCGGCTCCTCGTCGACCACCACGACGACGACAACGACCACCACGACGCCGGAGGCCAACGCCGAGGTCGTGCCCGGCGCCGAGGCACCTGCGGGCTAGCCGCTAACGGGCTTTCCAGACGGGCTGACGCTTCTCGGCGAAGGCCAGCGGACCCTCTTTGGCGTCCTCGGACCGGATGATGGTGCCGATTTCGCGCATGGTCCGACCCCAGCCGGGTTCGTCGCCGGCGATGACGCCGTCGTCGACGCCCATCGCGACCCGCTTGCTCGCCCACACGGCGAGCGGCGCGTTGACGGTGATGCGTTCGGCGAGCGCGAGTGCCACGTCGACTGCGGTGCCGTCGGGCACCACCTGATTGATCAGGCCCCAGCGGAGCGCGTCGGCTGAGCTCATCGGTTCGCCGGTGAGGATCATCTCCATCGCGACCTTGCGCGGCAGGTGGTCGACGATGCGGAACACGCCACCGGCGGCGGCGATGAGCCCACGCTTCACCTCGGGTAGACCGAACTTCGCGCGCTCTTCTGCCACCACCAGATCGCTCGCGAGCGCGAGTTCGGTGCCGCCGCCCAGCGCGGTGCCATTGACGGCTGCGATCGTCGGCTTGTCGATGTAGTGGTGCACGTAGCCGGCGAAGCCCCACTCGCTGTGCTCGGGGTGAAAGAGGTTCTCCCTGCGCGAGATGGCTTTGAGATCGGCTCCTGCGCAGAACGATTCGCCCGCTCCGGTGATGACCACCGCGCGCACCTCGGTATCGTCCTGCGCCTCCTGCAGGGCGTCGCCGACGGCGGTGCTGAGCGCACTGTTGACGGCGTTGCGCGCCTCGGGCCGGTTGAGCGTGATGACCATGACGTTGCCCCGCCGCTCGGTGAGAGCGGCGGGGGCCACGGCTTCGGTCACAGCAGCTCGATGATGGTGGCGTTGGCCTGGCCGCCGCCCTCGCACATCGTCTGCAGCCCGTACTGAATTCCCTTGTCCCGCATGTGGTAGAGCATCGTGGTCATGATGCGTGCACCTGAACCGCCGAGCGGGTGGCCGAGCGCGATCGCGCCGCCGTTGGGGTTGAGCTTCTTCTCGTCGGCGCCGATGTCCTTCAGCCACGCCAGCGGAACCGGGGCGAACGCCTCGTTGACCTCGAACACGCCGATCTCCTCGAGCTTCAGACCGGAGCGCTTCAGCGCCTTCTGCGTGGCGGGGATCGGGGCGGTCAGCATGATCACCGGGTCCGCACCGGCGAGCGTGGCGGTGTGCACCTTGGCAAGCGGCTTGAGGCCCAACGACTTCGCCTTCTCGGCCGACATGAACAGCAGCGCGGCGGCGCCGTCGGAGATCTGCGACGAGTTGCCCGCATGGATGACGCCGTCCTCCTTGAACGCAGGCTTCAGCGTGGCCATCTTCTCGAGCGTGGTGCCGCGACGGATGCCCTCGTCCTTGAGGACGGGATTGCCGTCCTGATCCTTGATCGCGACGATCTGGTCTTCGAATGCACCGGAATCCTGTGCGGCGGCGGCCTTCTCGTGCGAGCCGAGGGAGAACTCGTCGACGGCGGTCCGGTCGAAGCCCCACTGCTCGGCGATCATCTCGGCGCCGATGCCCTGATTCGGGGTCCGGTGGTAGCGATCCTTGAAGCCCTGCGGGTAGGGGTTTCCGCCGTTGGCCAGCGAGGCGCCCATCGGGGTGCGCGACATCGACTCGACGCCACCGGCGACGACGGCGTCGTAGTGGCCTGCCACCACACCGGCGGCGGCGAAGTGGATGGACTGCTGGCTCGACCCGCACTGCCGGTCGACGGTCACACCCGCGACGCTCTCGGGCCAGCCGGCGGTCAGCAGCGCGGTGCGGCCGATGTCGAGGGCCTGCTCGCCGGCCTGCATCACGCAGCCCCAGATGACGTCGTCGACGATGCCCGGGTCGATGCCGGTGCGGTCGACGAGTCCGTTGAGTACCTGCGCCGAGAGCTCGGCCGGATGCACGCCCGACAGTCCGCCATTGCGCTTGCCGATCGGTGAACGCACCGCCTCGACGATTACGGCTTCAGCCATCACTCTGCTCCTTCGAAGGTTTTGGTGGGTCGTCTCCCACAGAGGTCCACTCTCGAAGGTAGAGGAACTAGGTTTACTAGGTCAACCTACTGGTTGGTAGAGCGTTCGGCGTCGTCCAGCGTGCGGTTTCGAACGAGGATCGCTGACGCGGCGGACGCAGACGCACGGTCAAAGGCGAAGGCCAACCAGCCCGACATGGTTTACTGAGTTGTATACCTGGCCACACCGGCCGGTAACGACGTTTCATCAGGAGTGATGGTGGCTCGCAGTACGCCGTTGGCGCCGATGATCGGCCCCGACGCGGTCCCGTCTGCCGCGGGCGCGCCGATCCGCTCCCCCAAGACCGCCGAGCTCGTCGCGGGCACCCTGCGCCGCATGGTCGTCGACGGCCAGCTCAAGGAGGGCGACTACCTGCCCAACGAGGCCGAGCTGATGGCGCATTTCGGCGTCAGCAGGCCGACGCTGCGGGAGGCGGTCCGGGTTCTCGAGTCCGAGCGATTGGTCGAGGTGCGCCGCGGCTCGCGCACCGGCGCACGCGTGCGAGTGCCCGGCCCCGAGATCGTCGCCCGGCCCGCGGGTCTTCTCCTCGAACTGTCCGGCGCGACGATCTCCGACGTCATGACCGCCCGCTCGGGCGTCGAACCGATGGCGGTGCGACTGCTCACCGAAGCGGGCACCAAAGAGGCTTTCGACGAGCTGGACCGCATGCTCGACGAGACCATCCCGGCCGGATGGCAGTCGGGCCGGCTCGCCGAGACGACGGGCGAGTTCCACCGCAGGCTGGTCGAACTGTCCGGCAACGCGACGCTCGGGATGATGGCGGGCATGCTGCACGAAATCCAGGTGCGGCACATGGCATTCGTCTTCAAGGAGCGCCGCCCGGTGTCGAAGGCCGACTACGAGAAGGTGATGCGCTCGTATCACCGGCTGATGGAGTTCATGCGGTCCGGCGATGCCGCCGCGGCAGAGACGCACTGGCGCAAACACCTCGACACGACCCGCAACCTGCTGTTGAAGGGACTCGAGACCGTCAAGGTCCGCGACGTCGTCGGCTAGTTTCGCGCCGAGGCGTCGTCGGCGGACCATTCGACGTGCACGGGGATGTCGTCGGTCCATGGTTGCCCCGTCACCATGTCGGCGACGTCGACATAGCCGCGCTCGAATTCGCCTGTGGCAGCGTCGACCAACCGGTATCGCTGCCGCTGCCGGTGGATCGGCTGGGCGTCCAGCAGGATCACCCGCACCTCGCCCGGCTCGAAGTCGCAGCGCTCCTGCATGGCACTGATCAACTGCTCGTTGTGCATGTGCCCGTCGCCGAAGTTCCACCCGACGGCGGTGCTGCACAACCGCTCGCCCTCGGTGATGACGTAGTCCTCTTCGTTGCGACCGGCCAACGCGTTGTGCACGAGGGTCAGCAGCGCCTTGCCGTGAGAATTGAAGCCGCGGAACGCATATCCCTTGTACAGGTAGATCATCGCCTGCTCTTGGCTGCCGTAGAACCTCTCGAGCTGAGAGGCGGGCATGCTCGCGATCGCGACGAGACCCCGCTCGATCTTCTCGTTGGCCGACGGCTTCACACACCACCATGAGGTGTCCCAGTTGCCCGCGTAGTAGCGCATGCCCGGCAGGAACGAGACCTTGCGCGGGAAGAGGTTGCCGATCGCCACCGTCGTCGCCAGCACGGCGAACAGCACAACAGGCAGCGGTGTCGTCAGGTCCGACAGGCCCACCGACGCGTGGCCGACGAACAGCGCGATCACCGAGAACATCATGAACACGTTCCACTCCAGCGGCACGCCCATCGGGATCGCCGACAGGATGCCGAAGTGGAAGCACAGCATGATGAACGCGGCGATCGCCGTCGGCCAGCCGCCGTGAGAGAACAACAGCGCGAGCGGCACCAGCATCTCGATTGCGGTGGAGAAGTGCGCGATGAACCGCGACACCCGGCCCGGTCGCAGGTCGTCGGGGAACCTCTCGAAGAACTTGCGCTTGAGCCACTTCGTCCGGATCAGCGGGTTGTTCGACATCATCGTCGAGATCACGAACGGGAAGTGCTTGTTCAACTTCGACGTCGCTGCGCCCATCCAGATCGCGACACACACCAGCTTGCACGCGATGATCAGGTCGACCCCGTAGCCGGCGAGCAGGAACGCCACGGTGAATGACCCGTACACCTCGCCGCGGGCGGCCAGGAAGATCACCTTGTCCCGCAGGCCCGCGACCGCGAGCAACCCCAGGATCGTCCAGATCTGCCACATCGGCAGCACCCCGATCTCGGTTCCCAGCGCAGGCACGGGACCCGTCCCGTCGGAGAACAGCGCGATGAGGAGCACCACGAGCAGCGCGCCGTAGAGCGCGACGTCGATCGGCGAGCGGGCGGTGCCCTTGGTCAGCGGCACCCGGTCGGGCCACGGAGGCAGCCGGATGGTGTTGGGCCGCAACCAGTACAGGATCGATCCCAGCGGCGGGAAGAACCTGTTGTTCAGCGGCCCGAACCCACAGCCGAGGCCGACGACCTCGAACAACATGGTGTAGAGCACGACCTTCTCGAACACGATCGGCTCGGTCCACCACTGCCCGACGTTGGTGAAGCCGTCCACTCCGGCGGTGGCGAGCGCGAACAGCCAGCCGCCGAGGATGTAGAGCAGGATCTTGACGACGTAGAACAGGTGCATGACGACGGGCGTGCCGAAGCCGACCTCGGCCCAGTGCACGGCCATCGGGCGGATCTTCTCCGAGCGGCTGCCCTTGACCCACTCGTCGAAGTCGACGACGGGCATGTCGGGCTTGAGGAATCCCATGGCCTCACAGACTAGAACGTGTTCTAACCCGCCGGGTCGATTCGGGCATCGTCAGCGCGCTCAGACGGCCGCCCAGCCGCCGTCCACGCTGAGCACGACGCCGTGGATGTTCGCGGCGTCATCGCCGGCCAGGAACGCGACAGACGCCGCGATCTCCTGCGGAGTGCTCATCCGCCGCGACGGAATTCTGGCCAGCACCGGCGCGACGTGATCGGCGAATTCGCCCGCCCGTTCCGTGGCGATCGGCCCCGGCGCGACGGCGTTGACCCGCACACCCGAGGGTCCGTACTCGGCGGCCCACGAGCGCGTCAACGAGTGGATGGCCGCCTTGTTCGCCTCGTAGACGGCGGACCCGTCGCTGCCACGCAGGCCCGTGATCGAGCCGATGTTGACGATGGCGCCGTGACCGCGTTCCGCCATGCTCGGCGCGATCAGGCCGGTGAGCAGGAACGGCGCGAAGACGTTGACGCTGAACGCATTCCGCAACTGTTCCTCTGACACCTCGGCGGTCGGTGACGGCATCAGGAGCATCGCGGCGTTGTTGACCAGGATGTCGATGCGGCCTCCGGCCGCTGCTGTGGCTTGTTCGGCCAGCCGACGCACCTCGGCGTCGCCCGCTCCGATGTCGGCGGCGACGAAATCCGCGCCGCCCCCGTGCGCGCGGATGTCGGCGACGACGGCGTCGCCGCGCCGCTTGTCACGACCGCTGACGACG
>DATEIG010000142.1:0-12737 GCA_035279185.1 Mycobacterium sp. | reverse complement strand
ACCTGAGGAATCGCGGTGATTCTGACTCGTGGCAGCCGGCAGGCGTGTTGTTATCGTCGGGTCGTTTGCGAGCCGATGAGGAGGTCGAAATGACCGTCACCGACGAGTACCTGAAGAACAACGAGGAGTACGCGAAGACCTTCTCGGGTCCGCTGCCGCTGCCGCCGTCAAAACACGTGGCGGTGGTCGCGTGCATGGATGCGCGGCTGGATGTGTATCGGATCCTCGGCCTCGCCGACGGCGAGGCGCACGTCATCCGCAACGCGGGCGGGGTGGTCACCGATGACGAGATCCGCTCGCTGGCGATCAGCCAGCGGCTGCTCGGCACCAAGGAGATCATCCTCATCCACCACACCGACTGCGGAATGCTGACGTTCACCGACGACGGGTTCAAGCAGCAGATCCAGGACGACACCGGCATCAAGCCGGAATGGGCCGCCGAGGCGTTCATCGATCTCGACGAGGACGTGCGTCAGTCGATCCGCCGCATCGAGGCCAGCCCGTTCGTCACCAAGCACGAGTCGTTGCGCGGCTTCGTCTTCGACGTGGCCACCGGCAAGCTCAACGAGGTCACCACATAGCGACCTAGAGTCAGGGTATGGCCGCCGATTCGTTGACCGATTGGCTGCTCGACTCCGATCCCGCTCTGCGCTGGCAGGTTCAGCGCGATCTCTGCGGCGAGCCGCCGGCGGTGTGGGAGGCGACCAGGGCGAGCATTCCGACCGAGGGGTTCGGCGCGCGCCTTCTCGCGCTGCAGGATCCCGACGGCCGGTGGGCGGGCGGCGCGTTCTTTCCCGCCGACTTCGACTTCGAGGGTCCGGAGGCGGCCGAGGGCGGGCAACCGTGGACGGCCACGACCTGGACACTCAACGCGCTTCGCGAATGGGGCATGGACGCGGCAATCCTTCGCGAGCGTCGCACCGCCGAACTGCTCGCCGAGAACGCGCGGTGGGAGTACGACGACCTGCCCTACTGGGGCGGCGAGGTCGACTGCTGCATCAACGGGTGGACCCTGGCCAACGGCGTATGGCTGGGCGCCGACGTCGAGGCCATCGCGGACTGGTTCGTCGAACACCGGCTGTCCGACGGCGGGTGGAACTGCGAATGGGTCGAAGGCTCGACGCGGTCGTCGTTCCATTCAACCCTCAACGCGCTCAAGGGGTTAGCGGCCCATGAGGCTGCAACGGGTGGCACTGCTGAAGCGCGAATCGCAAAGCGCGCAGGGGAGGGGTACCTCCTCGAGCGCGCGCTGTGTCGGAGACTGTCGACCGGCGAGATCGTCGGGCCGTGGGTGGACCGGTTCGCGTACCCGTTTCATTGGGTCTACAGCGCGCTGAACGCGGCCGACTACTTCCGCACGGCCGCGGCGCTCGATGGCGGGCGTCCGGACCCGCGGATGGCCGGGGCGATCGACATCATCCGCGCCGCCAGGCAGCCCGACGGAACGTGGCTGCAGGCGGGCCGAAAGCCCGGGCGGGTGTGGTTCGAGGTCGACGTGCCCGCGGGTCAGCCGTCGAAGTGGCTCACCCTCTACGGCACGCGGGTGCTCGACTGGTGGGACGCTCAGCCCACCTTGTAGTCACCTTTTCCCGCGAGCGCCCGTGTCTGTACGCGACACGCCGCGTATGTGCGTACAGCAGCGGCCGCTCGCGGTACTTCGAGCGTTGACAGCGCAGGCCACACCTGGTTCTATAACAGGTTATACCTGTAAATCTGGTCAAATCTACCAACTTACTCACAAATCAGAAGAGGAACGGATGACGACCGCGCAAGAGCCGAAACAGGCCGCCGGGCGCTACGAGCTCAGCCATCTCAGGGCGCTCGAGGCCGAGGCGATCCACATCATCCGCGAGGTGGCCGCCGAATTCGAGCGGCCCGTGCTGCTGTTCTCCGGCGGCAAGGACTCCATCGTCATGCTGCATCTGGCGATCAAGGCGTTCGCGCCGGGACGCCTGCCGTTTCCGGTTATGCACGTCGACACCGGCCACAACTTCGACGAGGTGCTGCAGACTCGCGACCAACTTGTCGAGGAGTTCGGCGTCCGGCTCGTCGTCGCCAAGGTGCAGGACGACATCGATGCGGGCCGCGTGGTCGAGACCATTCCGTCGCGCAACCCCATGCAGACCTTCACGCTGCTGCGAGCCATCCGCGAGAACAAGTTCGACGCCGCGTTCGGTGGCGCGCGCCGCGACGAGGAGAAGGCACGCGCCAAGGAGCGGGTGTTCAGCTTCCGCGACGAGTTCGGGCAGTGGGACCCGAAAGCGCAACGGCCCGAGCTGTGGAACCTGTACAACGGCCGTCACCACAAGGGTGAGCACATTCGCGTGTTCCCGCTGTCGAACTGGACCGAGTTCGACATCTGGTCCTACATCGGCGCCGAGAAGATCACGCTCCCGTCGATCTACTACGCGCATCCGCGCCAGGTCTTCGAGCGCGACGGCATGCTGCTGGCCGTGCACAAGTACATGCAGCCCCGCAAGGATGAGAAGGTCATCGAGAAGACCGTCCGCTTCCGCACCGTCGGCGACGTCACCTGCACCGGCTGCGTGGAGTCGCTCGCGGGCACGGTGTCCGAAGTGATCGCCGAGACCGCGGTGTCGCGGCTCACCGAACGCGGCGCCACCCGCGCCGACGACCGGATTTCCGAGGCGGGCATGGAAGATCGCAAGCGAGAGGGCTACTTCTGATGGCGACGTTGCTTCGCATTGCGACCGCGGGCTCGGTGGACGACGGCAAGTCGACGCTGATCGGTCGGCTGTTGTACGACAGCAAGGCTGTCATGGAGGATCAGCTCGCCGCCGTCGAGCGCACCTCCAAGGAACGCGGTCACGACTACACCGACCTGGCCCTGGTGACCGACGGCCTGCGCGCGGAACGCGAGCAGGGCATCACGATCGACGTCGCCTATCGCTACTTCGCCACGGCCAAGCGGAAATTCATCATCGCCGACACGCCGGGCCACATCCAGTACACCCGCAACATGGTCACCGGCACCTCGACCGCTCAGCTGGCGATCGTGTTGGTCGACGCCCGCCACGGACTGCTCGAACAGTCGCGCAGGCACGCGTTCCTGGCCTCGCTGCTCGGCATCCGCCACATCGTGCTGGCCGTCAACAAGATGGACCTGATCGGCTGGGACCGCGAGCAATTCGAGAAGATCCGCGACGACTTCCATGAATTCGCCGCCCGACTCGACGTGCAGGACGTGACGACCATTCCGCTGTCAGCGCTTCAGGGCGACAACGTGGTGACGAAGTCGGACAACACCCCGTGGTACGACGGACCCGCGCTGCTGTCGCACCTCGAAGAGGTGTACATCGCAGGCGACCGCAACCTGGTCGACGTGCGCTTCCCTGTCCAGTACGTCATCCGTCCGCAGACCCACGACCACGCCGACCACCGCAGCTATGCGGGCACGGTCGCCAGCGGTGTCATGCGCCCGGGCGACGAGATCGTCGTTCTGCCGACGGGCAAGACGAGCCGTATCACCGCGATCGAAGGGCCGACAGGGCCTGTGCAGGAGGCGTTTCCGCCGATGGCCGTCTCGGTGAGCCTTGCCGACGACATCGACATCTCGCGCGGCGATCTGATCGCGCGGCCGAACAACCAGCCGCGGGTGGCGCAGGACTTCGACGCCACGGTGTGCTGGATGGCCGACGAAACCTCGCTGGAACCGGGCCGCGACTACATCATCAAGCACACAACCCGCACGACGCGGGTCAGAGTGACCGCGCTCGACTATCGCCTCGACGTGAACACGCTGCACCGCGACAAGACCGCCACGGCGCTGAAACTCAATGAGCTCGGCCGTATCGCGTTGCGCGCACAGGTGCCGCTGCTGCTCGACGAGTACAGCCGCAACGCCGCCACCGGCTCGTTCATCCTGATCGACCCGAACACCAACGGCACGGTCGCGGCGGGAATGATCCTGCCGTACGTCTCCGCGCGCACCTCGAGCCCGAACACGGTGCGCCACGAGTCGCTGTGCACATCGGAGGACCGGCTGTCGAAGGGTCGCACGGTCTGGTTCACCGGGCTGTCCGGGTCGGGCAAGTCGTCGGTGGCGATGCTCGTCGAGCAGAAGCTGCTCGAAAAGGGCATTCCCGCTTACGTTCTCGACGGCGACAACCTGCGTCACGGCCTGAACGCCGATCTCGGCTTCTCGATGGCCGACCGTGCCGAGAACCAGCGCAGGCTGGCACACGTGGCAGCCATCCTCGCGGAGTCGGGACAGATCGTGCTGGTACCGGCGATCAGCCCGCTGGAGGAGCACCGCGCGCTCGCCAGGAAGGTGACCAACGACGCGGGCCTGGACTTCTTCGAGGTCTTCTGCGACACACCGCTCGAGGACTGCGAGCGGCGCGATCCGAAGGGCCTCTACGCCAAGGCCCGCGCAGGCGAGATCACCCACTTCACCGGTATCGACAGCCCCTATCAGCGTCCGAAGACGCCCGACATCAGGCTGACGCCGGACCGCTCGCCGAAGGAGCTCGCCGACCTGGTCGTCGAGCTGCTGGAGAGCCGCCCGTGACCGACCGCAGCGACGACGATGTCGCCGCGAGGCTGGCCACCGAGGCCGGGAAGCTGCTGCTCGGCGTTCGTGACGAGCTCGCCGACGCCACCGCTGCCGACCGGAAAGCGGCGGGCGACAAGCGGTCTCACGACTTCCTGATGCAGGCCCTTGCATCGGAGCGGCCCGACGACGCCGTGCTGTCGGAGGAGGGTGACGACGACCGCGTCCGGTTGAGCTCCGAACGGGTGTGGATCGTCGATCCGCTCGACGGTACGCGTGAGTTCTCCGAACTCGGCCGGGACGACTGGGCGGTGCATGTCGCGCTCTGGCGCAGCGGCGAACTCGTCGCGGGCGCGGTCGCCCTGCCCGCGCAGGGCATCACGCTCGCCACCCCGGACGTCCCCGCGCCACCGAACGCGCCGGCGAAGCCCCGCGTCGTGGTCTCCAGAACCCGGCCGCCCGCCGTCGCGCTCGAGGTCCGCGACGCGCTCGACGGCGTGCTGGTCGAAATGGGTTCGGCGGGAGCCAAAGTGGCGTCCGTCGTGCAGGGGCTCTCGGATGTGTACGTGCATGCCGGCGGCCAGTACGAGTGGGACTCCGCTGCGCCGGTTGCGGTGGCGCGCGCCGCCGGCCTGTACACCTCGCGCCTCGACGGCACACCGCTGGAGTACAACAGGAGCGACCCGCTGCTCCCGGATCTCATCGTCTGCAGGCCAGAGTTGGCCGAGGTCGTTCTCGCTGTGACGAGGTCAACCCGTCGCTAGGAGAAGTCTGCGAGCTCGCTGCGAATCGCATTGGAAGTCAATGGCATAGCTTGTGGACAGCCGCGGCATAGCGAATTCTCAAGGCCATGAGCTCCACACCGTTCACCTCTCGCCTCGCGGCGGTGGTCGGCGGCGGTGCACTGATCGCGATGGGCGCATTCCTCGCGGGCTGCGGCAACAACGCTGAGCAGGCGCCGTCGACGAGCACCACCACGACAACCACCACGACGACGCCGTCATCGACCGCCGTCCCGCCGCCGTCGCCGACGGAGAAGGGTATCGATCCCACCGGCGGCAACCTGTTCACACCGAACGTCAAGGCGCCGCCCGCGCCGACGGAACCGCCTGGCGTTCACCGGAACAACTGAGACGAATGGAATGAGCACTGTGATCACCGTCAAAGACAGCCGTTTGGTGATGGCGGTCGCCGCGCTGATAGCGATCGGCGGGCTGGCAACCGCCTGCGGCAGTAGCGGGGAACAATCGCCGTCGTCGACGACCACAACGACCACCACCTCGCCGTCGAGCGCCGCGGCTCCGACGCCGACCGAGAAGGGTGTCAGCCCCACCGGTGGGAACCTGTTCACCCCGGGTGTGACCGCGAGCCCGGCGCCGAATGTGCCGCCGGGCCAGCATCCGGGCATCAACGGCACGCCCTAGGCGACACCGCGACGGATTTCGCAGCGTCGCGCGGATCGCTTCCGAGACAGCGCCCGCTGTGCCTACGCTCGCTGCGTGTCCGAATCACAAACCCTGCGTGCCCTTGCCGGCCTGCCCCAGTCGCCTGCGAACCTCGCTGACTCCACACTCGTCATGATCGACTGCCAGAACACCTACACGCGCGGCGTCATGGAGTTGGAGGGCGTCGAGGCGGCGCTCGACGAGGCGGCCGCCCTTCTCGATCGCGCGCGGTCGGCGGGTATCCCGGTCATCCACATCCAACACTCCGACGGACCGGGGTCGCTGTACGACATCGACGGCGAGAGCGGCGCGATCGTCGACCGCGTCGCACCGCGTGACGGCGAGCCGGTGGTGGTCAAGAACTACCCGAACTCGTTCGTGCAGACCGACCTCGACGAGCGTCTGAAGGCGGTGAACGCCTCGAATCTCGTGCTGGCCGGGTTCATGACGCACATGTGCGTGAACTCGACGGCGCGCGGCGCCTTCAACCTCGGATACGCGCCGACGGTGGTGGCCGCCGCGACGGCCACCCGGGCACTGCCCGGCGTCGGCGGCGACCCGGTGCCCGCGCCGGTGCTGCATTCGGCGAGCCTGGCCGCGATCGCCGACCTGTTCGCCGTCGTGGTCCCCGACGCCTCGACGATCCCGGACTGAGGGAGCGCAGATGACGACGCCCTCGACCAGGGTCAGCAGGCTGAGCGAGAAGCAGACCACCTCGCGGGAGCAACTCCACGAACTCCTCGACAGCACGCCGCTTGCCACCGTGGCGCTGGTCCGCGAGGGTCACCCGGTGATCTTCCCGACCGGCTTCGCCAGGGTCGACGACGACCTGGTGATCCACGGCTCGACGGGGTCGCCGTGGATGCGCGCGCTCGCCGCGGGTGCGCCTGCGGCTGTCTCGGTCACCGGGTTGGACGGAATCGTGGTGGCGCGCAGTGGTTTCGAGTCGTCATTCCGCTACCGCAGCGCCGTCGTGTTCGGGGTGTTCGAGCGGGTAGCGGACGCCGACAAGGGCGCTTATCTGGACCGGCTCACCGAGGCGTTCATCCCTGGGCGCACCACCGAACTGAGGGCAAGCACCCGCAAGGAACTCGCGGCGACTCTGCCGCTGCGACTGCCCATCGGCACCGACAACTGGTCGCTGAAGGTCAGCGCCGGCTGGCCCGACGACCCGGACGAGGACATCGCGGGCGACGCGTGGGCAGGTGTCGTGCCGATGTCGGTCGCCTATGGCACTCCGCTTCCCGCTCCGGATCTGCGGTCAGGCATCCCGGTGCCCGCCTCGGTGCGGGCGATGACCGGTGCGCCGTCGTCAGTCCAGTAACGCCGTGCGGCGGTAGAGGTCGGTGCGACGGTCGCCGTGCACGTCGTTGTGGGTGTTGATCCGCTTGGTCCGCGACTCCGCGAGGTCGACGTCGGCGATCACCATAGCCGCCTCACCGAACTCCGCGATGGCGACCGGGTAGCCGTCGGCGTCGGTGATCACGCTGCCGCCGATCCAGTCCTGGCCGCGTTCGGTCCCGACGCGGTCGCACACCGCGATGGGCATGCGGTTCATTCCCGCGCCGGCCAGGGCCCGCACCATCTCGGTGGGCCGCTCACCGGCGGGGCGGGGGAGCAGCGGCCAGTTCACCGGTGCGCACAGGAGGTCTGCCCCGGAAAGGGCAACGGCGCGAACCCATTCGGGGAATTCGACGTCGTAACAGATCATCAACCCGATACGGCCGTGGTCGGTGTCCACCACGACCGGAAGGTCGTCGCCGCGGTCGAACACGGCATTCTCGCTGTCCCACAGGTGCGCTTTGCGGTAGACGGCCCGCAGTCCGGTCGGGTCGACGACGGCGGCGCTGTTGTAGATCGCGTCGTCCGCCGCCTCCGGAAACCCCCCGACGATGACCAGCCCGAACGCGTCGGCGAGAGCGGCCCACTCGGCGACCGAGGGCCCGTCGCGCGTCTCGGCCAACGTGGACAACTCGTCGCGGTCGGAGAAGACGTACCCCGAGGAGGCCAGCTCGGGCAGCACGACGATCCGCGCCCCGTCGCGCGCCGCCGATTCGATCGCGGCCCGGCAGGTCGTGCGGTTCGCCTCGACATCTCCGATGGACAGCGGGACCTGTGCGCAGGCGATGCGGGTGGTCATTCGACGATGCTACGAGCGACAGCTGATCGGTGTACCGCGACAGACGGTTTCGTCACCGGACGACGCGCACGGTCTGGAGCGTCGGATCGGCCGCGTAGGCGATCCGCACACCGTCCGATCGCGCCTTGTCCAGGGCCTCCAGAACGGCGGCGGTGACCTCTTCGCCGGGGGCGAGGATCGGGATGCCCGGCGGATACGGTGCGACGAGCTCGACACTGACGCGGCCGACCGCGTCGCGCAGCGCCACAGTGTCGCTGTCAGCGAAGAACGCCGCCCGCGGCGGCATCACCGTCACCGGGGTCACCTGATAGGCCGCACCGGCGACCACCGGCCGCGATCTTCCGCGGTGGCGCGCGATCGAGGTGACGAGCGTGTCGACGAGGCGGGTCAGGGAGTCGGCCGTGTCCGCCAGCGACACCTGCGCGACGATCGTGTCCCGCTCCGCGGCTTCGACCGGCAATCCGGCAGCCAGCAGATCGTCCTCGACGGCGATGCCGTCGGCGCCGGTTCCCGGGAGGACCAGCGTCAACTTGAGCGGATCGACGTCAGGCCCGTCGAGGACGACGAGACCGTCGATTGCCGCGAGGCGTTCGCGCGCGACACGAACCGCGCAGAGAGCTTCTCCGAGAAGCGATTCGCCGTCGCGTTCCAACAGAGCCCGGGCCGCGTCGATGCTCGCGAGGATGGCGCCTGACTGACTGGTCGTGTGGGTGGCCTCCACGCCCGCGTCGAGTCGCGCGGGATCGATTCGATCACCGCGTACGAACACCAAGGCTGCCTGACTCCACGCGGGCAGCGTCTTGTGCGCGCTGATCACCATCGCATCCGCGCCGAGTTGCAGCGGATGCCTCGGCAGGTCGGGGTGGAAGCCGAAGTGCGCCGACCAGGCGGCGTCGACCACCAGCGGCACCCCGTGGGTGTGCGCGGTGTCCGCGAGCGCGCCGACGTCGCCGACCGTGCCGACGTAGGAGGGGTCACCCACGAGAACCGCCGTGGCGTCAGGGTGGGAGCGCAGAACGTCGTCGACATCCTTGGCCGCGACGCCGAGCGGGAGGCCGGTGGCCGCATCCACCTCGGGGCGGACCCACAGCGGGTTGAGGCCGGCCAGAACCAGGCCGAGCAGCATCGACCTGTGCAGGGTGCGACTGATCACCACCGACCCGCTGTCGGCGGTCGCGAGGGCGAGCGCCAGTGCCTGGTTGGCGTGCGTCGACCCCCCGACGGAGAAGCGGCACGAGTCGGCGCCCCACAACCGTGCCGCCCGCGCCTCCGCGTCGATGAGAACACCCCTGCTGAGTTTCATGGTGTCGAGACCGGCGTAGAGCGGTACGTCCCCGGCCACGACATCGCCGACGAGATCGTGGCGCTGCTTGTGCCCGGGGATGGTGAACGGCGTCGGCGGATCCTCTCCGAATCGCAACCACGCATCGAGCAGCGGCGCAGTCGACCTCAGTCCGCGCGGGTCAGTGGGCATCGGCGAGGTGAGCGCAGCAGAAGCGGGCGGCCATCCCGTCGATAGTGGTGCATTCGCGTGCGGTTTGCACCCATCTCGATGGCAGAATTCGAACCATGCGGATGTCGGCCAAGGCGGAGTACGCCGTCCGGGCGATGGTCCAATTGGCCGCGGCCGACGAGGGCTCCGTCGTCAAGACCGACGAACTGGCCAAGGCGCAGTCGATTCCCCCGCAGTTCCTCGTCGACATCTTGAGCGACCTGCGCACCGACCGGCTGGTGCGCAGCCGCCGAGGCCGTGAGGGCGGCTATGAACTCGCACGGCCCGCCGCCGAGATCAGCATCGCCGACGTCATGAGGTGTATCGACGGTCCGCTGGCGAGCGTGCGCGATATCGGCCTCGGGGATCTGCCCTACTCGGGGCCGACGTCGTCGCTGACGGATGTCTGGCGAGCGCTTCGGGCCAGCATGCGATCGGTGCTCGAAGAGACGAGCCTCGCCGACGTGGCGGGCGACAACCTTCCGCCGCACGTGGCGCGCTTCGCCGACGACTACCGCGGTCAGGAGAAGGACCGCGGCCACCGCGGCAGAAGCGCCGGCGACGGCAAGCCGCGATAGTGCCTTCGATTTACGCTGCAGCTCAATGTAATTCACGGATCGCGTCGAGGCTCAGCCGCCCGATCCGTAGGGACGGGTGATGATCTCGAGGTAGTGGCCCGCCGGGTCCTGGAAGTACACCCCGCGTCCGCCGTCGTTGTGGTTGATCTCGCCCGGCCTGCTGCCCCGCGGGTCGGCCCAGTGCTCGATACCCCGGTCGCGGATCTTGCCGTAGATCGCGTCGAATTCGCCTTCGGACACCAGAAACGCATAGTGCTGGGGGCGGATCTCCTCGCCGCCACCGACGTCGGCGTAGTCGAGGCTCACCCCGTTGGCGACGCTGACCACCAGGAAGTGACCGAACGACTGCGGGTCGGGGAGACCGAAGAGTTCGGTCAGAAAGGCTGCCGACTCCCTCTTGTCCTTCGCCGCGACGATCGTGTGATTCAACTGCACGCTCATGTATTGCCAGTAAACCACTTTCGCGCGACCTGCGGCGTCCAGGATGATCAGCCTCATGATCGATGTTGAGGCGATGACGGGTCAGCGGGTGATGCTGCGCGCGCCCCGGCTCAGCGACGCCGACGAACTGTTCGCCTCGGTCGCCTCGGATCCCGAGGTCACCCGCTACGTCACCTGGACCCCGCACCACGACGCCGACGAGACGCGTCGGGTCATCACCGAACTGTTCAATGTCGGCAAGGAGCGGGTCTGGTTGATCGAACTCGCGGACACCGGGGAGATCATCGGGACGTGCGCGTTCCGGGTGGTCAACCCGCACCTGCGGGAATTCGGCTACGTGCTGGGCCGTCGCTGGTGGGGGCAGCGGTTGATCGCCGAGGCAGTCGACCTGTTGCTCGCCGAGATGACACGCGATCCGCGGGTGAGCCGGATACAGGCGATATGCCACGTCGACAACACGCGGTCGGCACGCGTGCTGGCACGCGCAGGCCTGACGCTCGAAGGAAGGCTGGTGCGGCACACGGTGTTTCCGAACATCGGCCAGGACCCGCAGGACGTCCTGCTCTTCGGTAGGGCGGTCGAATGAACCCGCCCGCGTCGCTCACGGCGGTCGGGGTCCGCGTCATACCATGGGGGAAGCCGAGCGATGGGAGGCGACGATGCCGAGCGGTTTCGACATTCGGGGTCTTGCGGTCCCGGTGATCGTCGCACCGATGGCGGGCGGTCCGTCGACAGCTCAGCTCGCGGCCGCGGGTACTGACGCCGGTGGACTCGGTTTCCTCGCCGCGGGCTACCTGAGCGCCGACGCGCTCGCCGAGCGGTTCACCGCCGCGCGGGGCCTGACGACCGGGCCGCTCGGGGTCAACCTGTTCGTTTCCCAGCCGAGCGCCGCGACCCCCGAGGCGGTCAACGCCTACGCCGAGGCGCTGGCGAACGATGCACAGCGGTACGGGGCGCAGCTGGGCGATCCCCGCTTCACCGACGACGATTGGGCGGCCAAGGTCGACCTGCTGCTCGACGTCCGGCCCGAGGTCGCGTCGTTCACGTTCGGGCTGCCGAACGTCGACGAATGCAGGCGTCTGCGCCAGGCGGGCATCGTCACGGTCGGCACGGTGACGTCTCTCGCCGAAGCGCAGGCCGCCGTCGACTGCGGGGTTGACGCGATCGCCGTGCAGGGTCCCGCGGCGGGCGGGCACCGCGGCACCTTCGACCCGGTCGCAGAGCCGAACCCGCAGCCGCTCGACGAGCTGCTTGCAGCGGTCGTCGGGCGCGTTGATGTGCCGGTCATCGCCGCAGGCGGCCTGATGAGCGCCGAGGACGTCGGTGCCGTGCTCGAGGCGGGTGCGGCGGCCGCGCAGCTGGGCACCGCATTCCTGCTTGCCGACGAAGCGGGCAGCAGCCCGGTGCACCGCAAGGCGCTGCAAGATCCACGGTTCACCGAAACCGCTGTGACGAAATCCTTCTCAGGCCGCTACGCGCGCGGGCTTCGCAACCGGTTCATCGATGACCACGAGCCACAGGCACCGTTCGGCTACCCCGAGATCCACTACCTCACAGGGCCGTTGCGCGCCGCATCGGTACGGGCGGGGGATCCGCAGGCCACGAACGTCTGGGCGGGTACGGGTTTCACCTCGATCCGGACCGGCTCGGTCGCCGACATCATGGGAGCACTGGTTTAGCGCACGTCGTCGATGACGATGTCGCCGTTCTCCGTTCGCGCCGTGATCACCGCGGCGGCCGCCTCGGGGTTCGTCGTTCGCGGCACGCGCACGACCGTCGAACCACGCTCGCTGCCGGAGTTCGCGTTCACCTGATACGGCCCGCGCGGCGGCAGCCCGATGCGGATGTCGCCGTTGTCGGATGCCGTGTCAACCGTGCGCGGCGCGGCGTCCGTGAAGTCGACCGTGACGTCGCCGTTGTCGGTCGTCGCGCTGAACGAGTCGGTGACCGCGATCGCGCTGCGGGTGACCACGTCGCCGTTCTCCGTGTGCGCCTCGATGCGGCGGGCCGACCCGCTCAGCAGTATCGCCCCGTTCTGCGTGTTCGCGGTCAGCTCGCCGAGGTCTGCCTGAGCCATCAGGACCCCGTTCTCCTGCTGGCTGGTCACGGCCAGCTTCGACGCAAGTTC
>DATEIG010000141.1:0-2782 GCA_035279185.1 Mycobacterium sp. | reverse complement strand
CGGCCGCCCGCCGATCCGAAGGGCCG
The DNA here is from genome assembly GCA_035279185.1 of Mycobacterium sp. GTDB lineage: Bacteria > Actinomycetota > Actinomycetes > Mycobacteriales > Mycobacteriaceae > Mycobacterium. The sequence continues at coordinate 2,756 of DATEIG010000141.1, read as the reverse complement.
GGTCGCCGTCATCGTCGACGACGGAATCGCCACCGGCGCAAGCATGCTCGCGGCAGTCCGCGCGGTGCGGGCGGCCGGGCCGGAAAGCGTTGTCGTCGCCGTACCCGTCGGCGCGCGGTCGGCCTGCAGGCAGCTGTGCCGCGAGGCCGACGACGTGGTGTGCGCGACGATGCCGGAATCGTTCGAGGCTGTCGGACAGGTCTACGCCGACTTCCACCAGGTCTCCGACGACGAGGTGCGTGAGCTGCTGGCCACACCGACGCGTTAGCGCGGATTGCGGTCTTCCTCGACGACCTCTGTGGTATCGCTGTCGACGGATTCGGTTGGCACCGCGGCTGTTTCGTCCTCTGCCGTGGCGGGGGCATCGTCGGGATAGTCCTCGACGTAGCCCTCGTCGGGCTCGTCGGCCTGACGGGCTTCGTCGCTTTCGGCGGTTTCGGAGGCGGTGTCACCGTCACCGCGGCGCTCCCGCAGCGCGTCGACGATGAGCAGCACCACACCGATGACGCTCGCGGCGATGCAGACCCAGGCGATCAGCTCATTGCTCGTGACGACCGCAGTCACCAGTGCCGCGAGGCCGATGACGGCCAGCACAAGGGCAACGATCAGCATGGGTCAATCCCTTCGCCGACGGCCGGGGTGCTAGTTGTTGCCGCGATTGAACTGATTGAAGCCCGCACCGCCGTCGTTGTTGGCGCTGGAGTCGACCGGCGCCGCGGAGCCGCGCTGGCCCAGCTCCTCGAGCTGGGATTCCAGGTAGGTCTTGAGCCGGGTGCGGTACTCGCGCTCGAACGTGCGCAGCTGCTCGAGCCTGCCCTCGAGCACGGTGCGCTGCTGGTTGATGGTCCCCATGATCTCGGAGTGCTTGCGCTCGGCATCGGCCTGCAGCGCGTCGGCCTTCTCCTGCGCCTGACGCAGCTGGGTCTCCGACCGGGTCTGGGCGTCGGCGAGCATTGCATCCGCGCGCTGACGGGCTTCGGAGACCGTCGATTCCGCGGTCGCCCGCGCCTCGTTGACCATCTGGTCGGCCTGCGACCGGGCATCGGACAGCAGTTTCTCCGACTCGGCCTTGGCGGTCGTGGTCAACCGGTCGGCGGTGTCCTGCGCCAGGCTGAGCACGCGGGCAGCCTTGAGGTGTTGGTCCTCACCCGCCGGGGCGGGCGGCGGCTGCGGCGGCGCCTCATAGACGGGCGCCGGCGCCGGCTCGGGCTCCGGCTCGGGCTGATACAGCGGGATGGCCTGCGTGGGCTGGCCTCCGCCGTTCGACCGCGCGCTGGACAGCTCGGAATCGAGCTCGGACACCCGCTGGCGGAGGTCGGCGTTCTCCTCGATGAGCCGGGTCAGCTCGTTCTCGACCAGATCGAGGAAGGCATCGACCTCGTCCTCGTTGTAGCCGCGCTTGCCGATGGGTGGCTTGCTGAACGCGACGTTGTGGACGTCGGCTGGAGTGAGCGGCATTGTCTGCCCCCTAGATGGTCTGGACCGTCAATCGATCTCAAAGTGTAGAGCGTCAGTAGAGTAACTGGCGTCCATCCTGTCACACGGGACACGCCGGTTGCAGGTGAGGCCAATAATTAAGAACGAAATTCAATCTTCTTAAGGCCAATTGCGCGTCCGGCAAACGGCAACCGAGGCGGGATCAGGCCGCGGCGCTGAACGCCAACTGCATCCCGATGAAGGCGACGAGCAGCAGCACCATGATCGACAGATCGAACCGGATCGCCCCTATCGTGAGCTGCGGAATGATGCGTCGCAGCAGCTTCACCGGCGGATCCGTCAGCGTCATGATCACCTCGAGCACGACGACCGTGAAGCCCCTCGGGTGCCAGTCCCGGCTGAACGAACGGATGAACTCGACGACCACCCTGGCGATGAGCAGCAGCCAGAATACGAACAGCGCGAAACCCAGAATCTCAAAGAACAGGGCCAACTAAGCCGACCTCACTACAGCCGATGTGATGTTGCATACAGACCGCTGGCTCGCATGCCTGCGGCGCTTGCCGTCAGCCTACCTGGCGACCGACCTACTGATAGGCGTAGAAGCCGGTCTCCGCGATGCGTCGGCGGTCGTCGGGCGTGACGTCGACATCGGCGGGCGAGAGCAGGAACACCTTGGTCGCGACCTTGTCGAAGGACCCGCGCAGCGCGAACGCAAGGCCCGCGGCGAAGTCGACGAGCCGCTTGGCGTCGGCGTTGTCCATGGTGACCAAATCCATGATCACGGGCGTTCCGTCACGGAAGCGTTCGCCGATGGTGCGCGCCTCGCTGTAGTCCTTGGGGCGCAGCGTGGTGATCTTCGACAGCGGGCTGCTCTCGTCGAAGAGCATCGCCATCCGGCGCGGATCCATCGCGAGCGCGCCACGGGTCGAACCGCGCAGTGGGGCGAACCGCGGTGCGGCACGATCGAACTCGCGCGGGTGGAAGCGCCCCTCGTCGGGATAGCCGCCGCGGTAGCCGCCGGGCATCTCGTCGTCCTCGTAGCGGTCGTCGTAGCGGCCGTCCATCCGGCCGTAGCCCTCGTCGGCGAAACGCTCACGGCGCGGATAGCCGCGGGCCGGACGGTCGTCGTCGTCGTAGTACTCGTCGTCGTAGTCGTCCATAGGCGCCATACCGAAGTACGCCTTGACCTTGTGCAGTGTGCTCATCGCTGGACCCTTCTTGCGTGATGCCTGTGATGAAGATGTGACTGGAGTGACTACTCATGGTGACGTTAGAGGACGTTGCCCCAATAGCGCGGTACCGACACGCACACACGT
>DATEIG010000140.1:0-7720 GCA_035279185.1 Mycobacterium sp. | reverse complement strand
GTGGCGGTTGTGGTGGTGTGGGGGTGGCTGACGGCGCTGTCGCTGAAGCTGTACCGGGAGGCCGGAAGCGCGTGAGACGCGCGCGTATGCAATCGGGACGATGACCGATGGATCGTCTGCGCTGCAGCCGGTTGACTCCAGACCATGAACATGAGCCCAGTCGTCATCCTCACCACCGTCGCGGCAATCGCCAGCGCTGCGGCCGCAGGCATGATGTACGTCTTCTCCACCTTCGTGATGCGCGGACTGGACCGCACGGGTCCGGTTGATGCGATCACCGCGATGCGTGGTATCAACGTCGAAGCGAACAACAGCGCGCCCTTCCTGCTGGCCTATCTCGGCGCCGCCGTCCTGGCGATCGCGGTGGGCGTGGTGGCGGTCGTACAGTTCGGCAAGCCGGGCAGCGGATGGCTGTTGGCGGGCGCGGTTGTCGGCGTTCTCGGTGCGGTCATCACGATCGCGTGCAACGTGCCGCTGAACAATCATCTGGACACCGTTGACCCCGCGGCCATTTCACCGGCGAAGGCGGCGGCCGAGTGGCAGGCGTATCTCACGACATGGACGGCGTGGAACCACGTCCGTACCGTCACCGCCGCCATCGCCGCTTTGCTGATGCTGATCGGGGTGCGTGACCGCTAGCTCGGCGGTGCGAAACCGGTGTCGTGCGACGCGCCGGGTGGCGGCGCCCACTGCGGAGGTCCGCCCCAAGAAGGCGGGGGAGGTGGCGGCGGTTGTGCAGGCGCAGGCCTCAGCCGCTCCAACTCACGGCGATGCCGCTCGGCCAGCACCGCCGCCAGAACATACTGCGGCGGAACACCCGGCGGTGGCGGCGGTGAGATGCGCGCGACCACATCGCCGGCGATGCGGTACGCCATCTGGTCGCGCGTCTGTGGATCCAATTGCGGTGCGCGGGCGAGGAACTGGCGTGCCAACTCGGCCTGCTCGGCACCCAGACCCGACAGTTGCAGCGTCGAGGCCCACCACGCCAGCGACGGCGGCATCACCGGCGGTGGCGGCAGTTTGGGCCCCCGCTCGCTGATGACCACGGTCCCCGCGAACACGTCGCCGAGGCGCTTGCCTTTGGGCGAGAGAAGGCTGCAGATCACGGCGGGCCCCCCGAAGAACATCCAGATCTCGATGAACGACGCCAAGGCGCGAAACAGGGCTTGGCGGAAGCGTTCCGGGCCGCCGTCCTCGGACACCACCCGCAAACCGAGTGCCATCTTGCCCAGCGACTTGCCGCGGGTGGCGGTCTCGAAGATCACCGGATAGCCGATGATCGTCAACACGGTGAAGATGACCAGGATCGCGCCGGAGAGCGCGGGGTCGAACTCGCTCAACGTGATCGCCCACAGCATCACGCCAGCGACATAGGCGACGAAGATCACCGCGATGTCGATCAGGGCCGACAGTGCCCGCACCGGAAGCTGCGCGATCTGCACGTCGAGGACGACGGCGTCACCCGTCACCACCTGATCCGCCTGCCCGACCATAAAGACCAACGCTACTAGGATCAGCGGAGTGGATGTCGACGCCTTCGTCCTCGCCCATCGCCCGACCTGGAATCGGCTCGATGAGCTGGTCAAGCGGCGTCGCAAGCTGACAGGAGCCGAGGTCGACGAGCTCGTCGAGTTGTATCAGCGGGTGTCGACGCATCTGTCGATGGTGCGTTCGGTGTCGAGCGATTCGGTTCTCGTCGGCCGCCTGTCATCGCTGGTGGCGCGGGCCAGGTCGGCGGTCACCAGCGCGCACGCGCCGCTGTCGAGCGAGTTCGTGCGGTTCTGGACGGTCTCGTTTCCGGTCGCCGCCTACCGGTCGTGGCGCTGGTGGATCGCGACTGCGGCCCTGTTCCTCGTCGTCACGGTAGTCATCGGAACGTGGGTGGCAGGTAACCCCGAGGTGCAGGCGGCCATCGGAACGCCCGCCGAGATCGAGCATCTTGTCAACCACGACGTCGCGGACTACTACAGCGAGAACCCAGCGGGGTCGTTCGCGCTACAGGTCTGGACGAACAACTCGTTGGTCGCCGCGCAGTGCATCGCGTTCGCGCTGCTGCTCGGAATCCCCATCCCGTACATACTCTTTCAGAACGCCGCCAACCTCGGACTGATCGCGGGCCTGATGTTCGATGCCGGCAAGGGTGACATCCTGCTCGGCCTTCTCACGCCGCACGGACTGCTCGAGCTCACCGCCGTGTTCCTCGCGGGGGCGGTGGGCATGCAGCTCGGGTGGACGGCGATCTCGCCGGGCAATCGTCCGCGCGGCCAGGCGCTCGCCGAGAAGGGGAGGGCGGTGGTCTCGGTCGCCGTCGGGCTCGTCGTCGTGCTGCTGGTCTCCGGCTTGATCGAAGCTCTCGTCACACCGTCGCCGCTACCGACGTTCATGCGTATCGCGATCGGCGTGGTCGCCGAAATCGCGTTCCTGTACTACGTGATTCACTTCGGCCGGAAAGCCGTCGCCGCGGGGGAGACCGGCGATGTCGAAGACGCGCCGGACGTCGTGCCGACGAGCTGACTCTTCGCGCCGACGAGCTGAGTCTTCGTGCCGGACTCCTCAACGCGGCGTCGCCGCTTGATCGTCATCCGGCTAAAGCCTGCCGCTCGCCTTCATCGCCAGATAATGGTCGGCGAGCGCGGGCGCCAGTTCCTCCGGAGGCGCATCGACGACGTCGACGCCGTGGCGGCGCAAGCGCGACGCGATCGTGCGACGGTCGTTGCGGGCGCGTTCGGCGGCGGCTGCGTCATACACCTGCGCGGCGTCGGCGCGGCCCGCGGCGAGGCGATCGACACGGGGATCGGCCACCGCGGCCAGCAGCACCTGATGTTTGGCCGACAGCTGCGGCAGCACCGCCATCAAACCCTCGTCGAGCGCCGACGCGTTCAGGTCGGTCATCAACACCACCAGCGCTCGTCGCCGCACGCGGCGCTGCACGGCCGACACGATCGCGGCGGCGTCCGACTCCACCAGTGCGGGCTCGAGCGGTGCCATCGCGTTGACCAGCTGAGCCAACAGTTCGGACCGGTTGGCGTTGAAAACGCCTGCGCGACTGACCCTGTCGTGGGCGAGGAAGTCAACGTGGTCACCTGCGCGGGAAGCCAGCGCCGAGAGCAGCAGCGCCGCATCCATCGACCAGTCCAGCCGCGGCCACCCACCCGGGTCCGCCTGTGTGGGGTCGACGCCGACACGGCCAGCGGATGTGCGGCCGGTGTCCAGAACGATGACCACCCGTCGGTCGCGTTCGGGCCGCCACGTGCGCACCACGACGTCGGCGCGGCGCGCGGTGGCACGCCAGTCGATCGACCGCACGTCGTCGCCGATGACGTACTCCCGTAGCGAGTCGAATTCCGTTCCCTGCCCGCGGATCAACACCGGAACCGCGCCGTCGAGTTCGCGCAGCTTCGCCAGCCGCGAGGGCAGGTGCTTGCGGGACAGGAACGGCGGCAGAATGCGGATCTGCCATGGGACGCGGTGCGAGCTCTGTCTGCCCGCCAGCCCGAGCGGTCCGATCGCCCTGGCCGTGATCAGTGCCGAGTGCTGATCGCCCCTGCGTTCGGGCCGTAGCCATGTCTCCACGACGATTCGTCGGCCCGGCTCGAGACTCACGCGGTGGCTGCGGGGTTCCGCGCGCCCGCTCGGTGGCCACGCGTCACGCACCTCGCCGCGGAACCGGCGGCGGCCGGCGTTCTCGATCGTCAACCCCGCGGCGACCGGCTGACCCAGTCGCGCCGCGGTCTCGCCGAACCGGACGAACGACAGGCGACGGGTACTTGCGGTGAGCGCCACGTCGACCGCGACCGCCATCGCCAGAACGGCGAACAGGACAGCGAATACCGTTGCGGGCCATGGTGACGCCACGATCGGCAGGACGCAGATCAACGCCACCAGGCCGGTGCGGCCGGTGAGAACCACTATCGCGGCACCGGCACGGCAGCGAGAATGCCGTCGAGCACACCGTCGGCGTTGGCGCCCTCCAACTCGGCTTCGGGGCGCAGGGCCACCCGGTGCCGCAGCGTCGGCCGCGCCATCGCCTTGACGTCGTCGGGTGTGACGTAGCTGCGGCCCGACAGCCACGCCCACGACCGCGCCGTGGCGAGCAGTGCCGTCGCACCGCGCGGCGACACTCCCAGCTGAAGGGACGGGGAATGCCGTGTGGCGCCGACGATGTCGACGATGTAGCCGAGCACCTCATCGGCGACGAGCACCTGGCGCACCGCGGCACGCCCCGCGGCCAGTTCGGCGGCACCGGCGACCGGCCGCACCGCGGACAGATCGCGCGGGTCGAAGCCGCGCGCATGGCGGTCGAGGATCGCGATCTCCTGCTCCCTCGGCGGCAGCGGCACGGTGAGCTTCAACAGGAACCGGTCCAACTGGGCTTCCGGGAGTTGGTAAGTGCCTTCGTATTCGATGGGGTTCTGCGTGGCAGCGACGATGAAGGGATCGGGCAGTGGGCGCGCTTCGCCCTCGACGCTGACCTGGCGCTCCTCCATCGCCTCCAGCAGCGCCGCCTGCGTCTTGGGCGGTGTGCGGTTGATCTCGTCGGCGAGCAGGAGGTTGGTGAACACCGGGCCTGGATGGAACTCGAATTCGGCTGTGCGCGCGTCGTAGACGAGTGAGCCCGTGACGTCACCCGGCATCAGGTCCGGGGTGAACTGCACCCGCTTGAACTCCAACTGCAGCGCCGCGGACAGTGTTCGGACCAGCAGCGTCTTGGCGACACCCGGTACTCCCTCGAGCAGAACGTGACCGCGGCACAGCAGTGCGATGACCAGGCCGCTGACGACGGCGTCCTGACCGACGACGACTTTGGCGATCTCGTTGCGCAGCGCGAGCAGTGCGTTACGCGCTGCGTTCTGATCGACAGCCTGCGGTGCGGTTACTGGCTGAGTCACGACTGTGCGACCTGCCTTTCGATGTCGTCGAGTGCATTGGCGAGGTTCACCAGGTCGGTGTCGCCGGCGGGCGGCGGCCCGAACAGTATGTGGCCTACCGCGCCGGCGTCCCCGCCGCACGACTGCGCGACAGCGGCGACGATCGCGGCGTGGTCGGCATTGGCGCCGAGGCCGAGGCGCGGCACCAGTCGCTGCAGGGTCGCGGTCCTGAGTGCGTCGGCGGCGCGGTCGCTCGCGCGCTGTGCCCGGTAGAGCCGTCCTCGGCCTTCGACGGTTTCCGATGCGCGCACCACCACGGGGAGGCGCTCGGCGACCAGGGGGCCGAGTCGCCTGCCCTTCCACACCGCGAGCAGCAGCACGACGAGGCACAGCTGTAGAACCATCCACGTGACGTTGGCGGGGATCAGATCGGAAAGCTCTGCGGTACCGGATGATTCACCTTCGGAGCGCTGCGGGGCATACCAGATGAGTCGGGGTTGGGCTCCGGTCAGGTTCATCGCCAGTGCGGCATTGCCCTGTTTGAGCAGGCCGGCGTTGGACATGAAGTCGGCGCTGCCGACGACCGTCACGGTGCGTCCCGCTTGCCGGTAACGGACCACCGCGCCCTCGTAGCACGTGGTCACCGGGACATCGGTAGCCGCCTCGAAGGTGTCGCTGGAACCGAACTGCACGTCACCCGCGCGTGTGGCTTCACGCAGATCGCAGTCCGGCGGACCGCCCTGAGTGCCGTCCGCCGACCGACGGACGTTCGGCGCGAGCATCTCTCTCGTCCGCGAAATCGGTTCGACGACAAGACGGTCGCCGGGTACCGCGGCCAACCGCTTCAGGACGTCCTCGTCGACCAGGTGCCGCGTCTGAACGGTCGCCACGAGCGAATCGGGTGTCGCCGCGCGTTCGACGGCGGCGACGTCGTCGGCGACAACCACGTCGATCCCGCGATCGCGCAGAAGAGCGACCAGCGCGTGAGCCCCTTCGGATGACGTTGCGCCTGCGTCCATTCGGCCGCCCGGCCGAGGTGCCGTCAGCAGGGTGCTGACGGTGGCGACCACGATGACGACGACGATCGCCAGCACCACCGCCCGGCCCGCACGCCAGCGCTGTCCCGCCGTCGGCTCGACCGCGGTCGAACGATTCGTCATCGCACCGATGTCCAGCCGTCCGCAGGTACGGCGCCCGCGGATGCGGTCACCCTGGCCGGGCCCCGGGACCGCAGGTGACCGTCGAGGTCGGCGATCATGCGGTACGCGGCTTCTGTTCCGGGGCGCTCTCCGTAGGTGACATCGTTGAAAGCGACTGCCGCCCGCGACAAGTCACCGGCCAGATCGGGAACCGCGGCCCCGGCGTCGGCGGCGAGTTCGGTCGCCGTCCTGCCGGGGACCTGATCCAGCGTGCCGTTCTCCTCGAGCTGGCGGGCGATCGCTCTCAGGCGATGACGGATCGCGGCGGTCCAGTCACCCCGCATCGCGCACTGCTCGGCGAGGACGCGGTGCTGCGCGGCCGTCATCTCGTGCGAGTCGAACAGGGCCGGTTCGCCGCCGCGGTTGGTGCGCATGGTCCGTCGCGCGATCCGGACCGCCACCACGATCGCCACCGCAAGGATCACGAGCAGCACGGATATGGTGAACCAACCGCCGGGAAGCTGCGACCCCTCCTGGGCGATACGATAGAGCAGGTCCTGGAGCCACTCCGTAAAGCGTTCGGTCAGAGACGGTTTGGGATAGATCGGCTTCGCGAGCTCCCGCTGCGCCGCATCGTGTGCGGCGTCCCGGTCGATGTCGAGGGCGGGCACGTCAGTGCTGCCGGGTGAGCCACAGGTGGTCGGTCGAGTCCGGTGCCGCGCCGGGGGCGGCGTACGCCGCACCCGTCTGGAGGACGAGGTCGAACGCCTCGGCCCGCATCCGCCGATCCGTATAGAGCAGGACGACCGCGCCCGCGCTGAACGGCGCCGTGATGATCTGCCCCACGGCTCCGCCGATGGCGACGAGCACCAGCGCGATCAGAATGGTCGCGGTCGACTCGCCGCCGAGCAGCAGGAGTTGGCCGCCGAAGGTGAACGGTATCGACACCGCGGCCGCGACCACGCCCGCGACAAGTGTTGCGAGCAAACGGATCCCGAGCACGCGCCAGAAGTCGCCCTTCACCAGCCTGATCGACCGCTTGATCGACGGGAAGACGCCGAGGCGCTCGAGCACGATCAGCGGGGCGGTGAAGCTCAACACCGTCCACAGATAGACGAGCAATGCGATCAGGCCCAGCCCGAGCGGGATCGCGACGATGAACGCGGCTGCTCCGCTCAGAGATGCGAGGACCGCGATGACGAACACGACGGCGAACACCGGAACGGCAACCGCCAGAAGCCACAACAGGGTGTAGCCGATCAGCGGCAGGAAGCGTCCGCGCACCCGTTGCCACGCTTCGCCGATCGTGATGCCCGCGCCGAAGACCGCGCGACCGATGATGACGGTGAGCATGCCGCTGAGCACGATGCCCGACAACAGCGTGGTGATGGCGCTGGCGAGGCCGGACGCCGAGGAACCGAGGGCGGCCGCCGTCGATGCCTCCTCGCCGCGAAGCACCCCCAGCTCGCCCATTGCAGCCAGCGGACCGATCTGCAGAACCAGACCGATGAGTTGGGCGACCACCACGACGACGGTCGTGAGTCCCAGCGTCGCCTTGGGGTTGGTCCGGATGTAGGAGAACGCCCCGTTGAGAATGTCGGTCAAGGTCAGCGGCCGCAGTGGAATGACCCCGGGTTTGATTGCGGGGGGGACCGGCGGGAGCCCGCCGTATCCGGGCGGCGGGTACCCCGGCGGCGGATAACCGCCGTATCC
>DATEIG010000139.1:0-8351 GCA_035279185.1 Mycobacterium sp. | reverse complement strand
CGCTCGAGGCCATGCGGGCCGTCGGCGTTCCCGTCTACCTGCTGCCCGGCAACCACGATCCGCTCGACGCATCGTCGGTGTACACCAGCGCGCTGTTCACCGCCGAATGCCCCGACAACGTCACCGTTCTCGCGCGGCCCGGTGTCCACGAGGTGAGGCCGGGTCTGCAGATCGTGGCCGCGCCGTGGACGTCGAAGGCGCCCACCACCGATCTCGTCGCGCAGGTGCTCGACGGGCTGCCCGGCGACGGCACCACCCGCATCGTGGTGGGCCACGGCGCCGTCGACATCTTCGTTCCCGACAAGGACCGCCCGTCGCTGATCCAGCTCGCAGCGCTCGAAGCCGCGATCGACCGCGGCGCCGTGCACTATGTGGCGTTGGGCGACAAGCACTCTCGCATGCAGGTCGGCACCTCAGGTCGGATCTGGTACTCCGGCTCGCCCGAGGTGACCAACTACGACGACATCGAACCCGAGCCGGGTCACGTGCTCGTGGTCGATGTCGACGAGAACGACCTCCTCAAAACGGTGAGCGTCGATCCGCGCCGGGTCGGTCGTTGGCGGTTCCTGACACTGCACCACGGCGTCGACACCAGCCGCGACATCGCCGATCTCGACATCAACCTCGACCTGATGCCCGATAAGGAGCGCACCGTGGTCCGGTTGGCGCTCACCGGTTCGCTGACGGTCAGTGACAAAGCCACCCTGGACGCCTGCCTGGACAAGTACGCGCGGTTGTTCGCGGCACTGGGCCTGTGGGAGAAGCAGTCTCGGATCGCGGTGATCCCGGCCGACGGCGAGTTCGACGACCTCGGTATCGGCGGCTTCGCCGCGGCAGCGGTCGACGAACTGGTCGCGACGGCGCGTTCCGACGGCGACGACGCCGACGACGCGCGGGCCGCGTTGTCCTTGCTGCTGCGGCTGGTCGACACGGGCGACAGGGGAGTGGCATGAAGCTGCATCGGCTGGTGCTGACCAACTACCGCGGCATCACCCATCGCGAGATCGAATTCCCCGACCACGGCGTGGTCGTCGTCTGCGGGGCCAACGAGATCGGCAAGTCGTCGATGATCGAAGCGCTCGACCTGCTGCTGGAGTCGAAGGACCGGTCGACGAAGAAGGACGTCAAGCAGGTCAAGCCGACCCACGCCGACGTCGGCGCCGAGATCACCGCCGAAATCAGCACGGGGCCCTACCGGTTCGTCTATCGCAAGCGGTTCCACAAGCGCGCGGAGACGGCGCTCACGGTGATGGCGCCGCGTCGCGAACAACTCACCGGCGACGAGGCCCACGAGCGGGTCCGCGCCATTCTCGACGAGACCGTCGACGTCGCGCTGTGGCAGGCGCAGCGCGTGCTTCAGTCGACATCGACAGCGGCGGTTGATCTCTCGGGATGTGACGCGCTCTCCCGGGCGCTCGACGTCGCCGCGGGCGAGGCGGTGCAGCTGTCGGGTGCTGAGCCGTTGCTGATCGACCGCATCGAGGCCGAGTACCTGAAATACTTCACGCCCACCGGCAGGGCGACCGGCGAGTGGGCCGCAGCCACCAAGCGGATGCAGGATGCCGACCACGAAGTGGCCCGGTGCGCGGCCGCGGTCGCCGAGGTCGACGACGCCGTGCGCACGCACGCGGCCCTCACCGTGGAGCTGGAGCGGCTCTCCGGTGAGCGCGCGGAGGCGGCCAAACGACTCGCGACCGCGCGCACCGCGGCCGACGAGGTGGCCGCCCTCATTCAACAGCTCAAACAGGCCGAAGTGGTCGCTGCCGCCGCAAATGCGACGCTCGAGGCGTCCGTTTCGGCGTTGGCCGAGCGACGCAGATTGGCAGGCGACGTCACCGAACGCACCGTTGCGGTCGCCGAGCTGGAGAAGGCGGCGGCCCAGGCCCACGACGACGAGCTCACCGCCCGCGAGGTGCAGGAGGAGGCGGAAGCCGCCGCCGAAGAGGCGCGTGCCGCCGTGCAGCAGAGCCAGGAGCGCGTGGAGGCTGCGCGCCGTGCTCTTGACCGGCAGGCCGATCGCGATGAGGCGCAACGGCTGTCCGTCCGACTGGCGAACATCGATGCGGCCCGTGCCGAGCTCGCTCGTACGCAGCAGGAGCTCGCGCCGATAGTGCTCACCGATGCGCTGATGCGGGAGATCGAGAAGGCCGCTTCGGCTGTCGAACGCGCTGCGGGTCAGGCCGAGTTGGCTTCGGCCCATATCGAGCTGGTCGCCGCCGACGACGTCGAGGTTCGGGTTGACGGCGAGTCCGTCGTGCTGAGCGCGGGCAGCGTGTGGTCGACGAACACCAGCACCACGACCGACATCGACGTGCCGGGTGTGGTGACTGCGCGCGTGGTGCCCGGAACGCCCGCATCCGACACCCAGGCCACCCTCGATGCCGCCGAAGAGGCTCTGGCGCAACTGCTCTCGACTGCCGATGTCGACGACATCGTGGGCGCACGTCTGCTGGACCAACGGCGTCGGGAGCTGGCTGCGGCACGCGACAGGTCGACGGGGACCCTCACCGGCCTGCTCGGCGGCGACGACGACGACGCGCTGCGGGCTCGGTTCGCCGAACTGTGCGATACGGCATCCAACGGTGCCGACGCGGCCGGTCCCGGCGACGCGGCGCGGGCACGTACCGAACTGACCGAGGCCACCGCCGCGCAGCAGAAGGCCATCGCGGACTGCGAGACGTACCGCAAAGTCGCCGTTGTCGCCTCGAAGCGGTTGGGGGAGAAGGCGACACAGGCCAGTGTCGCCCAGGAAAAACTCACCGCCTGCCTGGCCGAGCTGACAGTCGGGCGCCAACGCCTCGCCGAACAGCGCGCGACCGCGACCGACGACGCTCTCCTCGTCAGGTCCGAGGCCGATATGGAGAAGGCGCGCAAGGCCACCGGACTTGTCGCTGAACTGCGCGACGAATTGGCGGGCTGTGCGCCCGACACCGTCGCCGCAGCACTTGACGAGGCGCTGCACCGCGTCGACGCGCTGAGCACCCGTCACGACGAGACCGCCGACGCTCTTCGCCTGGTGACGGCTCAGTTGAAGGTGTACGGCACCGAGGGACGCAAGTGCCAGCTCGACGCCGCCGAAACCGAGCGTGAGCACGCCGAGGCTCAATATCTGCGGGTGCACCGGCGGGCCAGGGCGGCAGAACTGCTCCGCTCGGTGATGGCCCGCCATCGAGACGCCACCCGGCTGCGCTACGTCGATCCTTTCCGCGGTCAGGTCGAGCGGCTGGGCCGCCTCGTCTTCGGCGACACCTTCGAAGTCGAGGTCGACAGCAAACTGCGGATCTGCAGCCGCACGCTGTCCGGACGCACGGTGCCCTACGAGTCGCTGTCGGGCGGCGCGAAGGAGCAGCTGGGCATCGTCGCCAGATTGGCGGGCGCTGCGCTGGTGGCCAAGGAGGACAGCGTCCCCGTCGTGATCGACGACGCGCTCGGTTTCACCGACCCCGAGCGGTTGGTCAAGATGGGTGCGGTGTTCGACGCGGTCGGCGGTGACGGTCAGGTCATCGTGCTGACCTGCAGTCCGCAGCGATACCAGAGCGTCGGCGCCGCCCACCACATCGAACTGTCCGCATAGGCCCGCGCCACCTCATAAACTCCGGCGGGTGGAAGCCGACTACATCGTCGTGGGAACGGGCTCGGCGGGGGCGGTTCTGGCCAATCGGCTCAGCGCCGACCCCGCCGCCTCAGTCGTGGTGCTCGAGGCAGGCCCGAAGGACAAGAACAAGTTCATCCACATCCCCGCCGCGTTCTCCAAGCTGTTCCGGACCGAGGTCGACTGGGATTATCTGACGGAACCGCAAAAGCAGCTCGACGGCCGCGAAATCTATTGGCCGCGCGGCAAGATGCTCGGCGGGTGTTCGTCGATGAACGCGATGATGTGGGTGCGCGGATTCGCGGCCGACTACGACGAATGGGGCGAACTCGCGGGCGAGGATTGGGACTTCGCGCACGTGTCGAAGTACTTCGCGAAGATCGAAGCCGGTCCGCTGGTCATCTCGCCTCAGCGCAGCCCCCGCAGTTCCACCGCGGCGTGGCTGCAGGCCGCACGCGAGTGTGGCTACGACATTGACGACCCCAATTGCGATGCGCCCGAGGGGTTCTGCCAGACGCTCGTCACGCAGCGCAGGGGCGCGCGGTGGAGTACGGCCGACGCGTACCTCAAACCCGCGCTGGGTCGACCGAATCTGACGCTGCAGACCGAGGCCACGGCCACCAGGGTGGTGTTCGAGGGCAGGCGAGCCGTCGGCGTGGAGTTCAGCCAACTCGGTCAGCGCCGCGTCGTGACAGCGCGCCGTGAGGTGGTGTTGGCGGGCGGCGCGGTGAACAGCCCGCAGCTGCTGATGCTCTCCGGTGTCGGCGATCCCGAACAGCTCTCCCGCCACGGCATCGAAGTCGTGGCCGACGCGCCAGAAGTCGGGCAGAACATGATGGACCACCTGGCCGTGCCGATGGGTTTCGACGTCACAGGTGATTCGCTGCTGGCCGCCGAGAAGCCGCTGGAGCTGCTGAACTACCTGCTCCGCAGGCGGGGCATGCTCACCTCGAATGTCGGTGAGGCATACGGGTTCGTCCGCAGCAGACCCGACCTGGACGTGCCGGACCTCGAGCTGATCTTCGCCCCAGCGCCGTTCTTCGAGGAGGGCATCGGCGAGCCGTACGACAGGCACGCGGTCGCGATGGGACCGATTCTGGTCAAGCCGCGCAGCCGCGGCCACATCGCCTTGAAGTCGTCTGATCCTCTCGACAAGCCGATCATCGACCCTCAGTACCTCAGCGACGACGCAGGCGTCGACCGGGCTGCGGTGCTCTCCGGTCTGCAGATGACCGCGCGGATCGCTCAATCATCGGCGCTGGAAGGCATATTCGGCCGCATCGCTCGCCCGGTCGGTGCGACGAGCCTCGACGACGAGACCTTCGAGCGCGCGATCAACGAGTGCTCCCAGACGCTCTATCACCCGGTTGGGACCTGCCGGATGGGCCGCGACGACGCCAGCGTGGTGGACCCGGCGCTGCGCGTGCGCGGCGTCGACGGGCTGCGGGTGGCCGACGCATCGGTCATGCCTGCGATCGTGCGGGGCCATACCCATGCGCCGAGTGTGCTGATCGGCGAGAAGGCCTCCGACCTCATCCGGGCCGGCTAACCGCCGGGCTCTGGCTGCGACCGCGCCCCCCGCGTCGTCCTCGCCAGCACCTCCGGACCTGTCGTCAGCGCCTTCCGCCACGGCGCCACGCCGTCGATCTCGACCTCGATGGTGAAGCTGAGCACGGTGCGGATGAGCACGACCATTCCCAGAATGGCGGCGTCCTCGAGCGACGGCTTCGATGTCACGGTCTTGACGATGTCGGCCGCGACGAGCAGCTCCAGCCCGAGGAGGATGGCACCGCCGATCGCGTTGCGCAGCGTCTTGAATGCGTGTGCACCGTCGGTCCGGCGCCATGTCACCAGGGCGAGCCCGATGGCGTAGCCGGTGCCCAACACCATCGACGCGACGCCCAACACCTCGAACGCCTGCGTGGCCCGTTCGAAGAACTCCTCGGTGAACACTCGCGTCTCCGTCGTCGATCGCCTCCCGCGACTCTATCCGCCGATTTCCCGACGAAGGCAGAATGGTCGGCGATGACGATGAACGCCAAACGTCGCCGGGCGCATGACAAGCTGGCCGCGATGCCGGGCGTGCGCCCGGTGCGACGGCCGGTGACCCCCGACGGCGGTGGCGAGTTCGACCTCTTTTACGTCCGCACGGGCAAGAAGTCGACGACGCCGCTCGTGATCATCCCCGGCGGGCCTGGTGCGGCGTCGATCGCCTTGTACCGAGGTCTGCGCAGGCACGCGGCTGCGCGCGGCCTCGACGTGATCATGGTCGACCACCGCGGCGTCGGGATGTCCCGTCATGACGATCAGGGCGCTGACCTGCCGTCGGAGGCACTCACCATCGACCAGGCCGTCGAGGACATCGTCGCCGTTCTCGACGATGCGCAGGTCGGCAAGGCTGTCATCTACGGGACGTCGTACGGCACGTACGTGGCCGCGGGAGTCGGTGTTCGACACCCGGAGCGTGTCCGCGCGATGGTGCTCGACTCGCCGCTGCTGTCGGCTGACGACATCGACGCCGTGCGCGACGCGACGCGTCGGGTGCTCTGGGACGGTGAGGATCCCGACGCTGCCGCACTGGCGCCGAAGGTGCGCAAGCTCGTCGACGAAGGTCTGATGACACCGGCTGCGGGACAACTCACCGCGGCTGTCTACGGTTTCGCCGGACCTGCGGTGCTGACCCGCCAACTCGACCTGCTGCTGCAGGGCAGGCGTGGCCTGTGGACCGTACTGGACCAGGCGTCACGCTATGTCTTCGAACGCAAGGCGCCCTATCGGAACGAGCCGGATCTGGTCGGGCGCATCGGTTTTCGCGAACTGAACTACGGTGCGACGCCCGACGGTGGCCCACTGGATCCCGCTGTGGCATTTCGCGAAATGGCAACTCAGAACCAGGATTTCGAGGCTGAGCCCTACGACCTCACCGCCGAGATGCCGAGGTTCGGCTGGCCCACGACGATCGTCTCCGGCGGACGCGACCTCATCACGCCGCGATCGGTCGCCGAGCGGATAGCCTCGCTGATCCCCGATTCCGTTCTCGTGGATCTGCCGACCGCGGGCCACAGTGCCCTTGACGCCCGCGAAAGCGCGGCGCTCGACATCGTCGAAGCGGTTTACGAGGGCGACATCTCGTCGCTCGCCGAGCGTGGGAAAGAGCTGGACGCGGTGCCGCCGAGCCTCGGCATCCGGATGTTGGTCGGAGCACTCGGTGCGGCGGCAGCCGTCGAATCCGCGCTGCCCGCTGCGATTCCGCGTGCGGTGCGACGGGTGACTTCGTGACCGGATCGTGCGGTGGCCTGCGTCGCGCATACGGCAGAATGGTGCAGATGACAGTTTTTCCGCAGGCAATGGGGGCCGATCGTGCCGCTGCGTGATTTCCTCGTCTCACCCGGCATCGTCGCCGTAGCGGCTGTTGTCGCGGCGCTCATCGTTGCATTCGCGGTGCTCTTCGCGATCCGGCGGGCGGGAAAACGGCAGGAGAGGGAGCTCGAGCAGCGCGACCGCCATCACCAGGAGGCGCGCGACGCCGAGAGTCACGCCAGAAGCGCGGCACAGTGCTGGCAGACCTTCACATGGCTGGTGGACACGGCCGGAGTGGAGCCCGCGGCCAGTGAGGGCGCGACGCTCGGCGTGGGTCCCGAACTCGCGATGGCGACCCTTCGCGGACTGCTCCGCGACGCCGAGCGGCTCGAAGACGAAACCCTCGCCGACGCTGTGACCGCCTACCAGAACCAGTTCGCGCTGATCTTGGCTCAGCAGGGCGGAGCGCTCTCCGAACTCGCGGGCGGCGCGCCTCCGGCCACGGTGCCGTCGAGCGAGAGAAAGCCTCAGCCGCAGCCACCCGCCCGGGAAGAGCCGGCTGCGAAGGCGGCAGAGGACCAGCCCGGCACCCGGCCCGCATCCGACGATGCCCCGACGTCGGCCACCGAGATGGTCGGTGACGGACGGCGGCATCGACGATGACGTCGCTGCACAGTCACATCTCCGACCTCGGCGTCGACGAGTGGGCCGCGCTGACCCGTCGCGCCGCCGCGGATGCGGTCGAGGCCGCGAAGCGACGGGGGACGACCCCGCCCGCGGAGCTCGTCGCGGTCGCGACCATGACCGAACGGCAACTGCTGGATCGCCGCGCACGCAGCGGCCCTGCCAGACAGCGGCTTTCGCCGACAATGGCGTTGGTCGAGGCCGATCACCTGCGCCGTATCGCTGAGGGTCGCGCCGAGGCCGCGCACCAGGACAAGCTCGATGCCGAGGCGGCCGCGGCGGCAGCCAGGGTCGAGGCCGACGAGTCGTCGCGCACCGCCAACGCTGCGCGTGCGCAATTGCGCACCGCACAGCAGCAGGTCGCCGAGAAGGACATGGAACGGACCGCCGAACGTGCCGCCGCCGCAGAGGCGCACGAACGCAGCCTGCGGCAGGTCCGCGCAGAGCTCGAAAAGCTCCGTGGCGATTCGCGCGCGGAGCTCGAGAAGCTCCGCAACGATTCCCGCGCCGAGCTCGAGAAGGTGCGCGCCGATGCGGCGGCCGAGATCGCGGCGGCGCGGGAGAAGGCGGCCGCGGCGGAATCCCGTGCCGAGCAGCGCACCAAGGAACGCACGGCCGCCAGCGAGGCGGCCGAGAAGTCGATTCAGCAGGTCCGGGCCGAATTGGAGCAGGTGCGCGCCGATTCCGAAGCCGTTGTCACCTCGGCGCGTGAGCGGGCGACGGCGGCGGACGCCCGTGCGCAGCAGCGCGCCGCCGAGCGCACCGCGGCGACGGA
>DATEIG010000138.1:0-3410 GCA_035279185.1 Mycobacterium sp. | reverse complement strand
GACGTCGACGTCTCGACCAGGTCGGCCAACTCCGTGCGCAGCACGCTGACCTCCCTGGCGCGTTCCTGCAGGCGGCCCCGCAGGCTCTCGACATCGTTGACCAGGAACTGCTGCTTGGTGGTCAGCGACTCGAGAGCAGCGTGCACCGCTGCGGGCGAGTAGCCGAAGATGCTGCGCGGAAACGAGTGGGCGGATTCAGTCGTCACGTTATGTGTCCCCTCCTGCGGTTCATGTCCCCCGACCCGGGTGACCGCCACTCTAGGCGTCGGCGTTTCAGCCCGCCCGGCGCGTGCCGTGGGCGGCGACCACTCCGATCACCACGTCACGCCGTCACCGGGTGATCGCTCGGGCGGCCGGGGCGGCGAGGCGATGCGGCGGAGCTACGCACGGCCGACCTTCGTCAACGTGACGTCGTTCGCCCCGCTGTATGCAGCCCCGCAAAGGCCGGGATCGCAATAGGACGCACGCCTTCGCCGGTCGCGGCGTCCCACGAATGGTTCATCGGGAGGCCGTAGCCGTGGCGGCAGTGAGTCACGGTTGCGCCGGGCCTCGCCCGGAGGGTTTGCAGCAACCTCCGACAATGTCAGAATCACCGCGAGTGATCTGTTTCGCGTCATCGAGCGTGGCCGCCGGAGACTTCCCAGGTTCCGGCACGTACGTTGGACGCCGACGAGCGCGTGAAGACGCAGGCCGAAACGGCCCGCCGCGCCACAGAGGAGCACACATGGCAGACGATGCCGCTGCCCCCGGCGGGGAACCGAGCGACGAGCCGTCGGCGGCGGACGCCACGACCGCGACCGACCCCGACGACACGCCAGACGGTGTCGAGGCCGATGACCAGAAGCCGGCCAAGGCACCGATGTCGCATGTGCGGCTCGCCACCATCCTCGGCCTGGCCGCCGTCGTCGGTCTCGCGGCGCTGTGTGGATGGCTCGGGTTCCGCGCATACCAGTCACATCAGGCCGCCGAGGAACGCAGCCTGTATCTCCAGGTCGGTCGCCAGGCGGCGCTGAACCTGACCACGATCGACTTCGAGCACGCCGACGAGGACGTTCAGCGGGTGCTGGACTCGTCGACGGGCACCTTCTACGACGACTTCCAGGCGCGGGCCCAGCCGTTCAAGGAGGTCGTCAAGCAAGCCAAGTCGAAATCGGTCGGCACCATCGCCGAGGCCGGGGTGGAGACGGTCAACGAGGATGGTGCCGAGGTGCTCGTCGCCGTCACGGTGAGAACGTCGAACGCCGGTGCGGCCGAACAGGAGCCGCGTGCGTGGCGAATGCGGATCACGGTGCAGAAGGTCGGCGACGACGCCAAGGTGGCCAATGTGAGGTTCGTATCGTGACCGAGAACAAGCATGTCAGCGAAGAGACGGTCGAGGACTCGGCGGCCCGGTTGGGCAACGACACCGACACCGAAATCGCCACCGACACAGCAGAATCGACGGGTAGGCACGCCTCAGACGACGGGCCTGCGCTGACCGACGCCGACGACGCGGCTGTCGCCGGTTTCGCGGAGCCCGAGCGTAAGCGGGACTGGTCGCGCATCGTCGCCTTCGCGCTGCTGCCCGCGCTCGCGTTCCTGCTCGCCATTGGCGCGGGCGCGCTGAAGTTCCTGGACTCGGGTGTCCGGGACAGCAATGTCGCCCGTGACCAGTCGATGCAGGCGGCGAAAGACAGCACGATCGCGCTGCTGTCCTACAAGCCCGACACCGTCGAGCAGCAGTTGACGGCCGCGCGGGACAGGCTGACAGGCGAATTCCGCAATCAGTACACCGATCTGACCAACAACGTCGTGATCCCCGGCGCCAAGGAGAAGCAGATCTCGGCGGTGGCCAGCGTGCCCGCTGCGGCATCGGTGTCAGCCGATCCCGGCCACGCCGTCGTGCTGCTGTTCGTCAATCAGACCGTGACCGTCGGCAACGGCGTGCCGACCGACACTGCGTCCAGTGTCCGCATCACGCTGGACAAGAACGGCGACCGCTGGCTGATCTCCCAATTCGAGCCGGTGTAGTCGCTGCTGTGGCCGAGCCAGAATGGATCGACGTCGCAACCCCCTCGGTGCAACTGCGCGCGATGACGTGGGGGCCTGCGGACGCGCCGATCGCCCTGTGCCTGCACGGCTTTCCTGACACCGCCCACGGCTGGCGGAATGTGGTCCCGCTGCTCGTCGACGCGGGCTGGCGGGTGGTGGCCCCTTTCATGCGCGGATACGCGCCGTCGTCCATCCCCGCCGACGGCAGCTACCACGTCGGCGCGCTCATGGACGACGCGCTGCAGGTGCTCGACGCGGCAGGCCCAACCGGGCGCGACGTGGTCATCGGCCACGACTGGGGCGCCATGGCCGCAGCGGGTCTCGCCGCGATGCCCGACAGCCCGTTCACCAAGGCGGTGATCATGTCGGTGCCGCCGTTCGCCGCGTACCAGCCGTGGGGCCGGGCGCCCGACCAGGTGCGGCTGATCGCTCAGATCCCGCGGCAACTGCTCCGCAGCTGGTACATCATGTACTTCCAATTGCCCTGGCTGCCAGAGTTTTCCGCCTCCCGGGTGGTCCCGCTACTGTGGCGGCAGTGGTCGCCGGGGTACGACGACGTCGACGACGACGTCCGGCTTGTCGAGGACGCCATCGGGTCGCCGGAGAACTGGCGCGCCGCAATCAGCATGTACAGGCAGAACTTCCGCGGCACCACACCGCCCGAGCAGTACGCGGACCTCCATTCGCTGTTCATGAAGCAGCCGCGAATGCCGTTCCTGTACCTGCACGGTGACGACGACGGCTGCATGGCTCCCGACTACATCTCGTGGGTCGAGCGGATTCTCCCGCCGGGAGGCGACGCGTTCGTGGTCGAGGGTGCAGGCCACTTCCTTCAGCTCGAGCAGCCGGACGTGGTGGCGGGTCACATCGTCGACTTCATCGGCCGAGTCTGACCGCAGCCCGTGACGGTGCGCCGGCTAGCCGCGGTCGATGCGCAGACCTACTGGATGTCGTCGACAGTTCCCAACGACGCGTTTCTGCTGTACGGATTCGCGGCTGCCCCAGACGATCTCGGCGAGGCGATCGACGAGGTCCGCCGGCACGCCGCCGGATGTGCCGAACTGCGATTGTGCATCCGTGACGGCGGTCCGCTGACCTATCCGGCGTGGGTCAGCGGACCGGTCACCGCGGACCGCTTCACGGTTCATGCGCTGGACGACCCGAGCTGGGCGGCCTGCCTGGACACGGTGAGCCGCCTCGCCGACGATCAACTCGATCCGCGCGCGTGGCCCTGGCGGGTACACGTTTTCAGTCCCGTCGACGACGTGCCCACCGTCGCGGGGCCCGGCGCGGTCGTCGTCGTACAGATGTCACATGCCTTCGCCGACGGTGTCCGATCGGCGGCTCTGGCGGCCCGCTTGTTCGGTCGGGACGTCGAC
>DATEIG010000137.1:0-2213 GCA_035279185.1 Mycobacterium sp. | reverse complement strand
GCGATCGCGGGCCGCACCCGCCGGTTGTCCATCACGATCGCCGCGCTGCTGCTGCCGTTCTACGACACCGTCAAGCTGGCCGAGGACATGGCCGTGCTCGACATCATCAGCAAGGGACGGGTGTCCTACATCCTGGCGCTCGGCTACCGGCCCGAGGAGTTCGAACACTTCGGTGTCGACATGCGCAGCCGCGGCCGCCTCGCCGACGAGAAGCTCGCGCTGCTGCGTGAACTCCTCTCCGGCGAAGCGATATTCGACGGGCGCCACATCAACACCACCCCCGCGCCCCACACCTCCGGCGGCCCTGCGCTGATGTGGGGCGGCGGTTCTGTGGCGGCGGCGCGCCGGGCGGGCCGTTACGGGCTCGGCATGCTCGGCAACGCGAGCGTCGAGGGTATGCACGAGGCGTACCTGGAAGCGTGTCGCGAACACGGCCACGAACCGGGGCCGATCTTTCTTCCCGAGCGCGATACGCCGTCGGTGTGCTTCGTCGCCGACGACGTCGACGAGGCGTGGGAGGAGATCGGGCAGTACCTGCTGCACGATGTGCGGGCCTACGCCGACTGGAATCCGGGCAACGACTACTCCGCGGGCTTCTCCGACGTGAAGACCGTCGACGAGCTGCGCGCGAACCCCACGTCGCACCGCATCTACAGCGTCCCCGAAGCCGTGAAGCGGGTGCGTTCCGGCGAGATCCTCAACCTGTCGCCGCTGTGCGGTGGGCTGCCGCCCGACATCGCGT
The DNA here is from genome assembly GCA_035279185.1 of Mycobacterium sp. GTDB lineage: Bacteria > Actinomycetota > Actinomycetes > Mycobacteriales > Mycobacteriaceae > Mycobacterium. The sequence continues at coordinate 1,471 of DATEIG010000137.1, read as the reverse complement.
GGCCCTACCTGAAACGCGTCGGCGAGACCGTGATGGCGCAGGCGGCCGAGTGAGCTGCGGGGCTACGGCCGGCTGGCGGCCACGCCGCGCAGCATCGTGTCGCGCTGATGGATGAGCGATGCGCGGATGCCGAGCTCGTGCAGGATGTTCTCGGGCACCCACCCGAGGCCGATCACCGAGCGGGCCAGTGTCTCGTTGGCGGGGCTGTCGATGTCGATCTCGCCGGAGCGAATCCCTTGGGCAAGAAGCGTTTTCATCTGCCGGATGCGCTTGCCGAACAGCCAGCCGATGTTCGGAGCGTCCGGCGGCGACTGCCGCATCCAGGCCAGCTGGATCCGGAACTCGTCGCCGAAGCGGTCGAGGACGTTGGTGTTGACCCAGCTCAACGCGTCGAGCTTCTCGATCACCGAGGAGTCGGAGCGCAGGACGCGGGTCCAGCCGTCGGCGACCTTCTCACCGAACGACTGCATGATCGACGCCAGCAGTTGGTCTTTGGACCCGATCACACGGTAGACGGTGCCGGTGCCGAGCTCTGCGGCCGCCGCGATGTCACGAATCGTGGTGACCTCGTAGCCCTTTCGGCCGAACTCCGCGCGGGCGACGGCGCGAACGTGGGCCGCCTTGTCGTCGGGTTGCGCGTCGGCGTCGTCGCTCCACGACTTCACGACCTCGTCGGCCGCGCGGAAAGCCGCCGAGCCGTCGAGCTGCGCGTCGGTGGGTGAACCGCTCGCCAACCCCTGCAGCAGGATCCGGCACAGCAGGTCGGCCAGCTTGTCGGCGCTGGCGTTGTAGCGGATGACGTCGAGACCCACCCGCAGCATCTCCTGGACCATGCGGTCGGCGAGGACGGGCAGGTCGACGTCGGGGCGCAGGTAGCCGCTCCACCTGGCGGCCCGCAGCGTCTGCACCATCGCTTCCATGATCGTCGTCGGCCGCTGCTGGGCCAGCGCCGTGAGCTCCTTGTTCGGACCGTGGCCCTCGTAGAACGTCATCTGCAGTGCCGCGCCGTGCGTGACCGCGCACTGGGCGATCGCCGCGCTGAGTTCGACGATCTGGTCGAACGCCGACCGGGACGCGGGGTCGTCGAGTCTGGCCAGGGCCTGCTGCGCGATGCGGTCGAGATCCGCGTGATACCGGTGCAGCAGTTCGACGAGGATGGCTTCCTTGGATTCGAAATGGTGGTACAGGCTGCCAGGGAGAATGCCCGCCGCGTCCGCGATCTCCTGAAGCGACGTGCGCAACCCGGAGCTGGCGATCAGCGACGCCGCGGTCTGCAGGATCTCGGTGCGTCTGGTGCCGTCGTCGTAGGCGTGGCCGGCGCTCTTCGGCGTCATCTGCCGACGCCCCACAACACCTCCACGGCTGCGCACTCCCGTCCGCGGGCTGACCCAATGTTTGGTAAACGCTATCAGTCAGCCGGGGCTGACGCCCAACCTCTCGCTGATCTCGAAGACTTCCTCGTAGTTCGTGT
>DATEIG010000136.1:0-3341 GCA_035279185.1 Mycobacterium sp. | reverse complement strand
AATCGGCACGTGGAGGTGAGCATGGAGGGTGCGGCTTCGAGCAGCTGCGCAATAGAGGAACGCCGCATCGATTCCACCAGCGTGGTATCGGTAGCGGGCGTGGTGGACATGCTGACCGCCCCCGAGCTGGAGAAGGCGATTGCCGAGGCCGCCAAGAGTTCGCCGAACGCGGTCGTAGTCGACATGACCGGCGTCGAGTTCCTCGCATCCGCAGGCATGGGCGTCCTCATCGCCGCCCAGGACGAGCTGTCACCCGGCGTGAAGCTGGCCGTGGTCGCCGACGGTCCGGCCACCAGCAGGCCGCTGAAGCTCGTCGGCGTCACGGACGTGGTTGATCTCTATGCCACACTCGACGAAGCGCTTGCCGCGCTGACGAGTTAAAAGAGCGCTTATCGGGTAGCCAGCAGGGCGAGATGGAAGCTTCAGGTCACAGCGACTCGAGAACACGGTTCGCACAGACGAGTGTCCTCGCCGACGCCGCATGCGCTGCGCAACTGCGCCAGGAATTCTGTGTATGGCTCAAGCGCTATTTCGCGCTCGACCCGACGAAGGTCAGCGACGTCGTGCTCGCGGTGAACGAGGCGTTGGCCAACGCCGCGGAATTCGCCTACTCGACGGCCGACCGGCCGGGAGCGATGCATTTGCTGGCCGACTACGACACCGGTACGGCTGAGCTGACGGTCACCGTGTCCGACGAGGGCGCCTGGCGGATCGCCAACGGCGAGAACAAGAAGATCTCCCGCGGCCGCGGCATCCCGCTGATGCAGGCACTCGCCGATCGCGCCACCATCGACTCGACGCCGACGGGCACCCGGGTGCGGATGGTGTGGAACCACGTCGCCGCCGCCCAGGGCGCCATCACCTGATTCCCTGCCTCACGGCTTGGGCAGCTTGACCACCTGCACGAAGAACTCGTCGATCTGGCGGACGGCGCTCATGAACTGGTCGAGGTCCACCGGCTTGGTGACGTACGCGTTGGCGTGCAGCTTGTAGCTCTTGAGGATGTCCTCCTCGGCCGACGACGTCGTCAGCACGACGACCGGGATGTGACACAGGTCGTCGTCGTTCTTGATCTGCTCGAGCAACTGCCTGCCGTCGTACTTCGGCAGGTTCAGGTCGAGCAGGATCAGGTCCGGCCTCGGCGCGCCCTCGTAGCGACCCCGCTTGTAGAGGAAGTCCAGCCCTTCCTCGCCGTCGTGCGCGACGTGGAGGTTGTTGCTGATCTTGTTGTGCTCGAACGCTTCCCGGGTGATGAGCTCATCGCCCGGGTCGTCCTCGACCAGCAGGACGTCGATAGCGCGGACAGCTGATGTCACTCGCGTGTTCCTTCCAGAAGAGCGGTTGGGATCTCGTTGGGTTCGGTGGTCGGGGTGGCGGGCAGCGTGAACAGGAACCGGGTGCCGCCGACGAAGGACGTGTCGACCCTGATGGATCCGCCGTGATGCTCGACGATCTTCTTACACACTGCCAGTCCTATACCCGTTCCGCTGTACTCGTCACGTCCGTGCAGGCGCTGGAAGATGACGAACACCTTGTCGGCGAAGTCCTCCCCGATGCCGATGCCGTTGTCGGTGACGCTGAACAGCCATTCGTCGTCGCCGTCGCTGCTCGCCGTGCACTCGATGACTATTCTCGGCGGAACCCCTTCCTTGCGGAATTTCACCGCATTGCCGATGAGGTTCTGCCACAGCATCGCGAGCAGGGTCGGGTCCCCGTCGACGACCGGGAGGGGTTCGTCGGGTCTGATGATCTGCGCATCGGCCTCATCGATGGCGGTCGACAGGTTGCCCAGTGCTGTGGCCAACGTGTCGTCGAGCGCCACCTCGGTGTGCGTCGCGCCCATCCGCCCCACCCGGGAGAACGTCAGCAGGTCGTTGATGAGCCTCTGCATGCGTTTCGCGCCGTCGACCGCGAACCCGATGTACTCGGCACCGCGTTCGTCGAGCTGGTCGCCGTAGCGTTTCTCCAGCAGCTGGCAGAACGACGCCACCTTGCGCAGCGGCTCCTGCAGGTCGTGGCTGGCGACGTAGGCGAACTGCTCGAGCTCCGCGTTGGACCGCCGCAGCTCCTCGGCCTGGTCGTCGAGCGCGGCCTGTGCGGTCTTCGATGACTCGAGCTCCTCGACGATCCGCTGCCGCATGTTCTCGACGTCGACCGCGATCGACCGGATGTCGCTCGGGCCGCTCGGGACGATGCGTTCGTCGAAGTTGCCTTCGGTGATGCGCCTGCACGCCGCGGCGAGCCGGTCCAGCGGCCGGGTCACCGCGCTGCGCACCAACAGCGCCAACACGATCCCGAGTCCGACGAACGCGACCACCATGGCGATGGCCAGCGCGTCACGCCAGTGACGCATCCGGTCGAGCTGCTCGATCCCATCGGTGCGCGCCACTCGAAGGTCCTCGTTCTGACGCTCGAAAAGTGCTCGCAGTTGGTCGAATTCGGCTTTACCGCGGTCGGTCAGCGTGCGGCTGTTGCCGGGTACGCCGCGGTCGATGCCCGCGATGATCGGCTCGGCATACGACGTCCGCCACGTCTTCGCGCTCGCTTCGATGGCTTCCAGGTCCGCTATCAGGTCGGGATGCCCGCCGACCAGTTCCCTCACGTTCCCCTCGGCCTGCCGCTCCGACTCCTGACCCGTGTAGTACGGCGAGAGGAACTGCTTGTCGGCGGTGATGACGTACCCGCGCACCGCGGTCTCCTGGTCGCGCAGGGCCGCCTGCAGCGCATAGGCCTGCACCCGCGCCGGCTGGATGTGGTCGATCAGCTCGCGCGACAGCTGATCGGTGCGGTACATCAGCAGTCCGCCCGCGATCAGCCCCGTGAGCACGACGACACCCATCGCGGCCAGCACCAGGTTCTGCCAACCCTGGACGGTGAGCCGTCGCCCGCGATGGCGCCTGCCCGCGTCGCGGTCTGTCATCGAGCGGTGCGTTCCACGCGGACCACCGCGATGTCGTCGGTCAGTCCGCCGTGGGCCCGCGCCCGCTGCGCAGCCTCGTCGATCAGCGCGTCGACGAACTCCGGCCCCGGCAGGGCCGCGTGCTTGCGCGCAAGCTCGAGCAGACCGTCCTCGCCGAGACGCATGTTTCCCGTCCCGGCATGGCCTTCGAAGAGCCCGTCGGTCAGCAGCACCAGCCCGGTGTTCTGAGGCCACTCCACCAGGTGATAGTCCCATCCGCCGGTTTGCAGACCCAGGGCCGGGCCACCGGGCGGCTCCAACCAGTCGACGGTCCCGTTGCCGTGCAGCAGTATGCCGGGATGGCCCGCGCGCACGGCGCGGAACTGCGACCCCTCCGGCGGGATGGCGAGGCTCAGCACCGTTGCGAAGATGCCTTTGCCTG
>DATEIG010000135.1:0-7831 GCA_035279185.1 Mycobacterium sp. | reverse complement strand
TTCGTCACGGTCAACCTTGACGATGGTTCCCTCGACGATGTCGCCATCGTTGAAGTATTTGATGGTTTTGTCGATGGCGGCGAGAAAGTCCTCGGCCGAGCCGATGTCGTTGACGGCTACTTGCGGCGAGGTGACGGAGGGGCTTGGCATGTGGTGGGTTGCTCCGGACAGGTTTGGTCGTAGGGACTTGGGACGTTCGAGTTATTGGCTTCGGCACGTGAGCGCCGATATCGTGCTGCGCACCCGCGGCAGAGATCGCAAAACCACATACGGGTACCCGTCGAGGTTACTCGACTGTGTACACGCTGGACAAACCCGGTCCCTGAGCAGGACGGTCATGATCACCCGACGGGCGGGCAGTCGATACCGGATTTCCGTGTCGCTCACAGCTACCCTGCTCAGGTGTCCTACGCCGGTCCGCCCCAGCAACCGCTCGCCTATGGTCCGCCGTACCCGCCGATACAGAAGAAGGTCCGCAAGGTCGGGGCGCCGCTGGGTGTGCTGATCTTGCTGGGCACCATCGCCGGGCTGATCCTCATCGCGCTGACGGCCTTCAATCCCGTGGGCACGTCGATCGGATTCGTGCTGTCCAGCATCGCGATGACGGTCGTGCTGCTTGCCTACCTGTGGCTGGATCGCTGGGAGCCCGAACCGCCCCGCCTGCTCGTGCTGGCGTTCCTGTGGGGTGCGTCGGTGGCCGTGATCATCGCGTCGATCCTGCAGCTCATCACCGAGGCGGCGATCAACCCGGGAGCAACCGACGGCGCCAGCCCGATCACGATCGTGCTGGGGGCGCCGCTGACCGAAGAGGCGGCCAAGGGCCTGTTTTTGCTGGTCATGATGACCGGAAGGCGCCGTAGCGAACTGAACTCGTTGACCGACTGCCTGGTCTACGCCGGCCTCGTCGGCGCGGGATTCGCCTGGCTCGAGGACATCCTCTACATCGGCGGCGGAGAAACGGTCGGCGACTCGCTCGTCACGGCCGCGATGCGGCTGATCATGGCGCCGTTCGCCCACTCGTTGTTCACCACCTTCTTCGGCATCGGCGTGTGGTACGCACTGCAGAAGCGCAACGCGCTCGCCAAAGCCGGCTGCATCCTGCTCGGCTACCTCGGCGCGGTGATCATGCACGGGCTGTGGAACGGCTCGTCGCTGCTGGGCGTCGGCGCATACTTCGGCGTCTACTTCCTCTGGATGGTGCCGATCTTCGCGCTGATCATCTGGCTCGGAATTGCCAGCAGACGCAAGGAACAGCGGATCACGGCGGCCAAGCTGCCCGGCATGGTGGCCGCCGGACTGGTGACCCCCAGCGAGGCGACCTGGCTCGGGTCGATCAAGAGCCGCAAGGCAGCGATCGCCCATGCCGGCCGGATGAACGGCAGATCCGCGGCAAAATCCGTCAAGACATTTGCGCATCAGGTGGTGGAGTTGGCGTTCGTGCGCGATCGCATCGACCGCGGCTTCGGCGACGAGCGCGTGAATGCGCTGCTCGTCGAGGAAACCTACGCGGTGTACGGGGCTCGCGCAGCGGCGCCCGCGCTACAGAGCCTCGGGAGCTTCCGGGGCTGAGCGCGCGCTTCAGTGCGCGGCGGCGTCCCAACTGCGGCCGTAGCCCACTGAGACCTCGAGTGGAACGTCCAGCGGATACGCGCTGCCCATCTTGTCGCGCACCAGTTTCTCGACCTGCTCGCGTTCGCCCGAGGCGACCTCGAACAGCAGCTCGTCGTGAACCTGCAACAGCATGCGTGATTGCAGGCCGGCGTCCTTGAGCGCCTTGTCGACATCGATCATCGCCACCTTGATGATGTCGGCGGCGCTGCCCTGGATCGGGGCATTGAGAGCGGCGCGCTCGGCGGCCTCGCGGACGTTGCGGTTGCTGCTGTCCAACTCCGGCAGGTAGCGGCGCCTGCCGAACACAGTCGACGTGTAGCCGTCCTTTCGCGCCTGGTCCACGACGTCGCGCAGGTAGTCGCGAATGCCGCCGAACCGATCGAAGTACTGCTCCATCTGTTCCTTGGCCTCTTCGGTCGAGATCTTCAGCTGCGCGGCAAGGCCGTAGGCGCTCAACCCGTAGGCCAGCCCATAGCTCATCGCCTTGACGCGGCGCCGGAGCTCGGCGGTGACCTCGTCGATCGGAACTGAGAACGCGCGCGACGCCACGAAGGAGTGCAGGTCCTCGCCGGTGCGGAACGCCTCGATCAGCCCCTCGTCCTTCGACAGGTGCGCCATGATCCGCATCTCGATCTGGCTGTAGTCGGCGGTCATCAGCTCGTCGAACCCCTCACCGACGACGAACCCGTCGCGGATGCGGCGTCCCGCGTCGGTGCGGATCGGGATGTACTGCAGGTTCGGCTCCGTCGAGGACAGCCTGCCCGTCGCGGCGATGGTCTGATTGAACGTGGTGTGGATGCGGCCGTCGGAGGCCACCGAGTTCAGCAGCCCGTCGACCGTGACCTTGAGCCGGGTGACGTCGCGGTGGGCCAGCAGATGCTGGAGAAACGGGTGGCCGGTCTTGTCGAACAACGACTGCAGCGCGTCCGCGTCGGTGGTGTAGCCGGTCTTGGTGCGCTTGGTCTTCGGCATCTCCAACTCGTCGAACAGCACCACCTGCAGCTGTTTGGGCGAGCCGAGATTGATCTGCTTGCCGATGACGCCGTAGGCCGCCTCCGCCGCGTCCCTGATCTGATCGGCGAACTCGCTTTGCAGCTCCGACAGATGAGCCAGGTCCACCGCGATGCCTGCGGTCTCCATCTCGGCGAGCACCCGCTGCACCGGCAACTCCATGTCGCCGAGCAGCGCCGACGACTCGATGCGGGCCAGCTCCTCGTCGAGGGCGTCCGCGAGATCCATCACCGCGCCGGCCCGCAAAAGCGACGTCTGCACCGCCTGGTCGTCGACGCCGTCACTGTCGTCGAGCAGCGAAAGCTGTTGCTGCTCAGGGTTGTCCGCGCGAAGCTCACGTTTCAGGTAGCGCAGTGACAGGTCGTCGAGAGCGAAGCTGCGCTGACCCGGCCGGACAAGGTAGGCGGCGAGGGCGGTGTCGGATGTGATGCCGCGCAGTGTCCAGCCGCGGCCTTCGAGGTCATGGATGGCGAGCTTCGCCTCGTGTAGTGCCTTGTGGGCGTCCGGATCGGACAGCCACGCCGCGAGAGCGGCTTCGTCGTCTGGGTGAAGACCCGCGGTGTCCAGGTAGCGGCCGTCGCCGTCGCCGGCCACGATGGCGAGCGCGGTTGCGTCGGCGTCGAATGCCAGATGCGTGCCGATGACCGCCAAGCCAGACCGCTTGTCCTTGGTGTGCTCGGACAACCAGCTCGCGAGCTCACCGGCCTCGAGGGCGCCGCCCCTCACGTCGAAGCCCTGGTCGACCTCGGGGTCCGCCGATGCCAGTGTCTCGAACAGCCGCTCCCTCAGCACCCGGAACTCCAGGTCGTCGAACAGCCGATGGATCTGGTCACGGTCCCACGGCTGCATCCGCAGCGTGTCCGGGGTCTGCGCCAACGGCACGTCCTTGACCAGGTCGGTGAGCTCACGGTTGAGGACAACGCTGGAGATGTTGGCGCGCAACGCGTCGCCGACCTTGCCTTTCACAGTGTCGACCTGGTCGACGAGGGCCTGCAGCGAGCCGTACTCGGCGATCCATTTGGTGGCGGTCTTCTCCCCCACCCCGGGTATGCCGGGCAGGTTGTCGCTCGGGTCGCCGCGCAGCGCGGCGAAGTCGGGGTACTGCTGCGGGGTGAGACCGTACTTCTCCTGCACCGCGTCAGGGGTGAATCGGGTGAGTTCGCTGACGCCCTTTCTCGGGTACAGCACGGTGACGTCGGGGCTGACCAGCTGCAGCGAGTCGCGGTCACCGGTGACGACGAGCACCCGGTAGCCCTCGGCCTCGGCCTGCGTCGCCAGTGTGGCGATCACGTCGTCGGCCTCGAAGCCGGGCTCGGCCAGCACGGTGATGCCGAGCGCTCCCAACACTTCCTTGGTGATGTCGATCTGACCGCGGAACTCGTCGGGGGTCGCCGACCGGCCCGCCTTGTACTCCGGGTACTTCTCCAAGCGGAACGTCTGCCGCGACACATCGAAGGCGGCGGCGATGTGGCTGGGCTGTTCATCGCGCAACAGGTTGATCAGCATGGCGGTGAAGCCGTAGACCGCGTTGGTGGTCAGCCCACCCTGGGTCTTGAAATTCTCCGCCGGGAGTGCGTAGAACGCGCGAAACGCCAGCGAATTGCCGTCCAGCAGCATCAATGTCGGCTTCTCGGTCGCCTTCTCAGCCGTAGCGCTTGCGGTCACGGCCCTACTCTATGCACGGCCGCCGACACGCACGTGCTCGCGGGCAAGGTTCACCAGGGCCGCCGCGGCAGGGCTGATCGGGGCAGATGCCCGCCACGCCAGCACAAGCCTGCCGCGCAGTTCCGGCACGATCGAGATGCTGTGCAGATCGGGGCGCGCTCGGGCCACGGACTGCGGCACGATGGCGGGCCCGAGCCCACGCTCGGCGAGATCGGCGAGTTCGACTGGGGTACTGGCCTCGAAGGCGACCCGCGCCGACACGTGCGCGGCAGCGCATGCCTCGTCGAGCCGACGACGGATGCCGGTCCCCACGGGCAGCGCGATCAACGGCCGCTGCGCGAGCGTCTTCACCGAGATCGATGTCCGCCGATGCCACGGGTCGGCTCTACTGACGACGACCTCGAACGCTTCGTCGGTGGTCACCTCGACGGCCAAGCCCTCCGGAACCTCGTCGGAGCCGACGGACGCGATAGCCACGTCGAGGTCGCCGGATTTGACGCCCTCGATCAGAGCGTCCGAATCGGCGGTGCTCAGCGTGATCTCCACCGCCGGATGGGCGTCGTGGTAAGCCGCCAGCAGCGCGGCCATGTCGACGTTGTGGGCGGTGACCGTGCCGATGGTGACCGCTCCGCGGACGAGGTCTCCGACATCATCGACGGCTGTGCGGACATTGCTCACCGCGCGAAGCGCCTCCCGAGCGAACGGCAGCGCCGCCTCACCCGCGGCGGTCAGCCGGACGGCGCGGCGCGAGCGATCGAGCAGTGGTTGTCCCAGTTCTTTCTCCAACCGCGCGATCTGCGCGCTCACGGCGGGCTGCGCGACGTGGATCCGCTGCGCAGCGCGCGTGAAGTTCGCTTCGTCGGCCACCGCCACGAAATACTCCAGCTGACGAAGTTCCATAAGCAAAGATTATAGTTTGTGTGCTAACTGTGTATTGGACTTATAGCACCTGCTTCGCGACGGTGGAATCATGACAAAGCAATCGATCCTCATCGCAGGCGCAGGCATCGGCGGCCTGACCGCGGCGCTCACGCTGCACGAACGAGGCTTCGACGTGACGGTGGTCGACCGGGCACGGGAGCTGAAACCGCTCGGCGTCGGCATCAACCTGTTGCCCCACGCCGTGCGCGAACTCGACGCACTGGGAATGGGCGAAGAGCTTTCCAAGATCTCGGTCGCCCCCACCGCCATCGCCTTCTTCGACAGCCGCGGAACGGAACTCATCCGCGAACCTCGCGGCATCGAGGGCGGATACCACCATCCCCAGCTGTCGGTGCACCGGGGACGCCTGCAGATGATGCTCCTCGACGCGGTCACCGGCCGCATCGGACGCGACGTCGTACGAACCGGCGCGGGCGTCACTGCGTTCTCACAGAACGGCGACGCCGTCGTCGTCGACACCGAGGCCGGCCGGGTGCGCGCAGACGCACTAGTCGGCGCCGACGGCATCAATTCGGTGGTTCGGGCGGCACTGCATCCCCACCACGACCCGCTGCTGTGGTCCGGTGTCCGGATGTTCCGCGGAGCGACACCGCACGACGGCTTCCTCGATGGGCACACCATGGCGATCGTCAAGGGAGAAGGGGGAATTGACCTGGTCGTCTACCCGATCGGTGGCGGCCTGCTCAACTGGGTGATTCAACTGCCTGCCGGAACACCGGAACCGCTGACCGAAGACGCCGCCTGGAACAAGCGCGCCGACGCAGGCGAGGTCGCCGCGTTGACAAAGCACTGGCAGCTGGACTGGCTCGACGTCTCCGACATGGTCAACAGCACAGACGTGGTGCTGGAGTATCCGATGGTCGACAAGGACGTGTTACCGCGGTGGGGCGAAGGCCGCGTGACGTTGCTCGGCGACGCGGCCCACCCGATGTATCCCGTTGGCGCGAACGGAGGTTCGCAAGCCATTCTCGACGCCCGCGTCCTCGCTGACGAACTCGACGACGACATCGATGCGGGGCTTCGCCGTTACGAAGACAAGCGGCGCACGGACACCGCAGCTGTGGTCGCGGCCAACCGGGAGATGCATCGCGCCGGCGCAAGCCGCGATCCGCACGAATTAGCAAGCGTCACAACAAACTACCGCAGAGAAACACACGCCGACAGGAGTCACGCATGACCACCTACATTCTGATTCCCGGCGCCTGCCACGGCGCATGGTGCTTCGACGATCTCGCCGCCGCACTACGTGGCGAAGGCCACCGGGTGCTGGCGTACACGCTCACCGGCGTCGCCGAACGCGCACACCTTGCGCGCGCGGACGTCAACCTCGAGACGCACATCACCGACGTGCTGGCCGCCATCGAGGCCGACACCGATGCCGACGATCTGGTGCTGGTCGGGCACAGCTACGGCGGCATGGTGATCACCGGGGTGGCCGACCGGATTCCCGACAGGGTCGACGCCCTGGTCTTCATCGACGCACTCGTGCCGCACGACGGCGAATCATGCTGGCACCTGGTCAACGACGACGAACGTCAGTGGTATCTCGATGTCGACGAAACCGGCTACGGCGTGTCGCCGCTGCCGTTCTTCGACAAGCGCGCAAGCGCCCATCCCCTGGCTTCGTTCCTGCAGCGGATCAGGCTCACCGGCGACGTCAACCGCTTTCGGCGCCGTGACTTCGTGTATGCGCTGAAGTGGCCGGGAGATTCGCCGATGCGCCCGTCGTACGAACGCGTGAAGGACGACCCGAGCTGGAACGTGCACGAACTCGACGGCGCCCACAACCTGATGCGGGACAACCCCGGCGACCTGCTGCGCATCCTGCTGGACGCGGGCCGCGGCCGGTAGCCGAGGACCACAAACTGGAACATGTTTCAGTTTGGCGGCGGGAATCGGTACGCTGACCGCGTGTCAGCATCCACTCAACCAGCGATCGAGGGCTGGTTCGCCACCGACGGTTCGGGCGAGGCGTATCTGATCGGCGGGAAGTGCCATCAGTGCGGTACTTATGTGTTTCCGCCGCGGGCCAATAACTGCCCCAACCCCGCGTGTGAGGGGGACGACCTGGCTCAGGTGCCGTTGTCGCGCCGGGGCACATTGTGGAGCTATACCGAGAACCGGTATGCGCCTCCGCCGCCGTACCCGTCACCGGATCCGTTCGAACCGTTCGCGGTTGCCGCGGTGCAACTCGACCATGAAGGGTTGATCGTGTTGGGCAAGGTCGTCGAGGGCACGTTGGCCGCGGATTTAAAGGTGGGCATGGAGATGGAGCTGACGACGATGCCGCTGTATACCGACGATGAGGGTGTCGAGCGGGTCGTGCACGCCTGGAGGATCGCATGAGCCCCGGAGCCGCACCGGCGGCGACATCGAGCCCGGACCCGGTTTACATCCTCGGCGCGGGGATGCATCCGTGGGGCAAGTGGGGCCGCGATTTCACCGAGTACGGGGTGGTCGCCGCGAGGGCCGCACTGGCCGAGGCGGGTCTGGACTGGCGTCAGATCCAGCTCGTGGCGGGTGCGGACACGATCCGCAACGGCTACCCGGGGTTCGTCGCGGGAGCCACGTTCGCCCAAAAGCTGGGCTGGAACGGTGTTCC
>DATEIG010000134.1:0-12535 GCA_035279185.1 Mycobacterium sp. | reverse complement strand
CGGGGGCGGCCCGAAGAGGAACGCCTCCTGGCTGGCCTTCTCGTCCTCGTCAAGAAGGACCATCATCAACCCGGCTCGGCTACCGAACCGTCGAAACACCGTCCCTTTGCCGACTCCGGCGGCCGCGGCGATGTCGTCCATCGACACCGCGTCGGCGCCCTTCTCGGCAATGAGCCTGCGGGCGGCGTCGAGCAGCAGCACGCGATTGCGTGCGGCGTCGCCCCGTTCGTGCGGGGCGGTCACCGGCAGCGCGCCGACGTGCGGAAGGCTCATTGCTTCGACTTTAACGCACCGTGGAATAAATCGGACCGCAGTCCGTTTGACTCGTGCGAGGATGAAGACCAACACGATGGAGGGATCTCACCCATGGGCGACATCAAGGTACTGGCGCTGGTAGGCAGTCTGAGGGCGGCGTCGGTCAATCGGCAGCTCGCCGAACTGGCGGCCGAGACAGCGCCGGACGGCGTCTCCGTCACGGTGTTCGACGGGCTCGGCGACGTGCCGTTCTACAACGAGGACATCGACAATGACGACGCACCTGCTTCTGTCGTCGCCCTGCGCGCGGCCGCGGCCGAGGCCGACGCCGCTCTTGTGGTGACCCCCGAGTACAACGGCAGCATCCCCGGCGTGTTGAAGAACGCCATCGACTGGCTGTCACGCCCGTTCGGCAACGGCGCCTTGAAGGGCAAGCCGGCCGCCGTCATCGGCGGGTCGTTCGGTCAGTACGGCGGTGTCTGGGCGCACGACGAGACGCGCAAATCGTTCGGCATCGCCGGACCGCGAATCGTCGAGGATCTCAAGCTGTCCGTGCCGTTCAAGACGCTCGACGGCAAGCATCCGCGGGAGAATGCCGAACTGGTCGCAAGCCTGCGCGACATCGTCGGCAAGCTGGCCGCCGAAGTCGGCTGACTCCGTTTCGGCGGCTTTCCCGGGCCCGGGTCGGGCGCTTTGCTGTTACGTCACGGTGACGATCCGGGCTCGGGTCCGTGTCGGTGGCCGCTGGTAAACCATTCTCTGACGGACGACACGCACACATTGTGATGTGCGACACGCCGATGGCGTGGCGCGTTGCGGGCTTACGACCAGGGAATTTCACAAATGTTGTTTAGAAGATGTGGTATCCGCATTGGATGTCGGACACTAGGTGTAGTGTTTGGCACACCGACAGGCCCCCACGGTTCGGAGGTCGGCCGGAGCTGACAGACCCGGCAGAGTCGGACTTCCGACCCGTTGGCTCAGCAGCCCGGACGGCCGGAATTTTGAGGGCAGGCGGGTCGCTGAAACTCAGTGAAACGTTGTATCCCATCAGTTGCCAGTCCGTCGTCAGTTCCATCCGCAGAGGAGTCGTACCGCAGATGAACATCACCGTCTACACCAAGCCGGCATGCGTGCAGTGCAACGCCACCTACAAGGCGCTGGAGAAGCAGGGCATCGCCTACCAGAAGGTCGATATCACCCTCGACTCCGAGGCCCGCGACTACGTGATGGCGTTGGGCTACCTGCAGGCGCCGGTCGTCGTGGCAGGTAACGACCACTGGTCGGGCTTCCGTCCCGATCGCATCAAGGCGCTCGGCGGTACCGGGGTACTCACCGCCTGACCGGCATTCCGAGACGTCAGAAAGGGGAATGGGATGAGCAACCTCGTCTACTTCTCCAGCGTGTCGGAAAACACCCACCGCTTCGTCCAGAAGCTCGGTGTGCCCGCCATCCGGATCCCGTTGCACGGGCGCATCGAGGTCGACAAGCCCTACGTGCTGGTGCTGCCCACCTACGGCGGTGGGCGCGCCACACCGGACATCAATGACGGCGGCTATGTCCCCAAACAGGTCATCGCCTTCCTCAACAACGAACACAACCGGTCGCTGATCCGCGGAGTCATCGCGGCCGGCAACAACAACTTCGGTGCGGAGTTCGCCTACGCGGGCAACGTGGTGTCTGCCAAATGCGGCGTTCCGTACCTGTACCGATTCGAACTGATGGGAACCCCGGACGACGTTGACGCCGTCCGCGCGGGACTTGCCGACTTCTGGAAGGACCAGACGTGCCACCAACCGTCACAGCTGCAGAGCCTGTAACCTCCGCCGCGTCGGGCATGTCGCCCGGTTCCAGCGCGGGCGAGGTGGACTACCACGCGCTCAACGCGATGCTGAACCTGTACGACGCGGACGGCAAGATCCAGTTCGACAAGGACCGGGAAGCCGCGCACCAGTACTTCCGCGAGCACGTCAACCAGAACACCGTCTTCTTCCACGACGTCGACGAGAAGCTCGACTACCTCATCAAGGAGAACTACTACGAGCGCGAGGTGCTCGACCAGTACTCGCGCAACTTCGTCAAGACGCTGCTCGACCGCGCCTACGCCAAGAAGTTCCGGTTCCCGACGTTCCTCGGCGCATTCAAGTACTACACCAGCTACACGCTGAAGACGTTCGACGGAAAGCGCTACCTCGAGCGCTTCGAGGATCGCGTCGTGATGGTGTCGTTGACCTTGGCTGCAGGCGACACCAGCCTGGCCGAGAAGCTGGTCGACGAGATCATCGACGGCCGCTTCCAGCCGGCCACCCCGACGTTCCTCAATTCGGGCAAGAAGCAGCGCGGCGAGCCGGTGAGCTGCTTCCTGCTGCGCATCGAGGACAACATGGAGTCGATCGGACGCTCCATCAACTCGGCGCTGCAGCTGTCGAAGCGCGGCGGCGGAGTTGCGTTGCTGCTCAGCAACATCCGCGAGCACGGCGCGCCGATCAAGAACATCGAGAACCAGAGCTCCGGCGTCATTCCCATCATGAAGCTGCTCGAGGACTCGTTCTCCTACGCCAACCAGCTCGGGGCACGCCAGGGCGCAGGCGCGGTGTACCTGCACGCGCACCACCCCGACATCTACCGCTTCCTCGACACCAAGCGCGAGAACGCCGACGAGAAGATCCGCATCAAGACGCTCTCGCTGGGCGTGGTGATTCCCGACATCACCTTCGAGCTGGCCAAGAAGAACGAGGACATGTACCTGTTCTCGCCGTACGACGTCGAACGGGTGTACGGTCTGCCGTTCGCCGACATCTCGGTGACGGAGAAGTACTACGAGATGGTCGACGACGCGCGGATCCGCAAGACGAAGATCAAGGCCCGTGAGTTCTTCCAGACCCTGGCCGAGCTGCAGTTCGAGTCCGGCTACCCGTACATCATGTACGAGGACACGGTGAACCGGGCCAACCCGATCGAAGGCAAGATCACCCACAGCAACCTGTGCTCGGAGATCCTGCAGGTGTCGACGCCGTCGGTGTTCAACGATGACCTGTCGTATTCCAAGGTCGGCAAGGACATCTCGTGCAACCTCGGCTCGATGAACATCGCCAAGACGATGGACTCGCCGGACTTCGCGCAGTCCATCGAGGTGGCGATTCGGGCGCTGACCGCGGTGAGCGATCAGACCCACATCTGGTCGGTGCCGTCGATCGAGCAGGGCAACAACGACTCTCACGCGATCGGGCTCGGGCAGATGAACCTGCACGGGTATCTGGCGCGCGAGCGGATCCACTACGGGTCCGAAGAAGGCATCGACTTCACCAACATCTACTTCTATTGCGTGCTGTATCACGCGCTGCGCGCGTCCAACCGGATCGCGATCGAGCGCGGCACGCACTTCAAGGGCTTCGAGAACTCGAAGTACGCGTCGGGCGAGTTCTTCGACAAGTACACCGATCAGGTGTGGGAGCCGACGACCGATCGGGTGAAGGAGTTGTTCACCGAGGCCGACATCCGCATCCCGACGCAGGAGGACTGGGTCAGGCTCAAGGATTCGGTACAAAAGCACGGGATCTACAACCAGAACCTCCAGGCGGTCCCGCCGACCGGGTCGATCTCCTACATCAACCACTCGACGTCGTCGATCCACCCGGTCGCGAGCAAGATCGAGATCCGCAAGGAAGGCAAGATCGGCCGGGTCTACTACCCGGCGCCGTATCTCACCAACGACAACCTCGAGTACTACCAGGACGCCTACGAGATCGGCTACGAGAAGATCATCGACACCTACGCCGCGGCCACCCAGCACGTGGACCAGGGTCTGTCGTTGACACTGTTCTTCAAGGACACCGCCACCACCCGCGACGTCAACAAGGCTCAGATCTACGCGTGGCGCAAGGGAATCAAGACCTTGTACTACATCCGGTTGCGTCAGATGGCGTTGGAAGGCACCGAGGTGGAGGGTTGCGTCAGCTGCATGCTGTGACGCTTCTGGGCGCTGAGACTGCGGAAGATGACGAAATCCGCCGGAAATCCGTCATCTTCTGAAGTCTCGCCGATCGTCGGCCCCGCCCGCTCGATCGGCGCGCAGTTTCTTCAGGCGTCGCTGCTCGCTCAGCACTGTCTGGTAGCTCTCGCGTTCGGCAACCAGCCACGGCGGTTTGTCCGCGAGCAGCGCCTCGATCGCCTCTGTGGTCAGCGCTTCGGTGATGCCGCCGCGCGCAAGGCCCGCGATCGAGACACCGAGCTTGGCCGCCACCAGGTTCTTCGGGTGCGGACCGTTTCTGCGAAGGTCCTTCAGCCACTGTGGCGGATCGGATTGCAGGGCAGCGAGTTCGGCACGGGTGATGGCGTTCTCCCGGAATTCGGCCGGTGTGGCGGGCAGGTACACATCCAGTTTCCTCGCGGCGGTTGCGGGCTTCATGGACTGTGCGTTTGGCCTGCTCATGAAATGAGCGTATCGGTAGCCTGATGCGGTGACCTCGAGCTCACTCACCCTCGGTTACGTCCCGGGCGGGACACCTGCGAAGTGGGCCCGGGTGTGGGCGGAGCGTCACCCAGAGATTCCCCTGCGGCTGCGCATCGTGTCCGCGACGGAGGCTGCCGACGAAGTTCGGTCCGGTGCGGTGGACGTGGCGGTGTGTCGACTGCCCGTCGACACCTGCGGGCTTGCGGTCATCCCGCTCTATGAGGAGACGACGGTGGCCGTGGTGCCGACCGACCACATCCTGACTGCCGCCGACGCGATCACGGCCTCCGATCTCGACGGCGAACCGACGCTCATACCGCTCGACGATGTCGTCGGCTGGACCGGTGCTCCAGGGGTCCTGGTCGATCACCGGCCCGAAACCACCGCGCAGGCAATCGAACTGGTCGCGGCAGGGGTGGGCGTACTCGTCGTTCCGCAGTCGCTGGCGCGCCTTCATCACCGCAAGGACCTCACGTACCGCCCCATCTCCGACGCGCCCACCTGCGCAGTGGCGCTCGCCGTTGCGGACGGACCCCAGCCGGCGCTGGTCGAGGAGTTCATCGGGATCGTGCGAGGCCGCAAGCCCGGCTCGTCACGTGGAGCGGCGCAGCCGGCACCGAAACGCACCGCGCGGGAAAAGACCCTGGCGAAGCAGGCCGCTCGCGCGTCCGCGGGCAAGGTCGCCCGCAAGCCGGGACGCGCCGAACGTCGTCGACGGTGAGGTCTTCGTCCTCACAATGCATTCATCGGTGTCCCAGAACTGGGACACCCGAGCCGTCGGTGAAGTAGCTTGGCAACCACATCTCCGTTTGCTGACGATGAGGGCGCCGCATGTCACGGATCTTTCTCAGCCATTCCAGCCTCGACACCCGCGAAGCGGTAGCGCTCAAGCACTGGCTCGCCGAGCAGGACCCCCCGCTGGCCAACGAGATCTTCCTCGACGTCGACCCTGAGTCCGGACTGCAGACCGGAACGCGCTGGAAGGATGCGCTCCGCCGCGCAAACGCGCGATGCGAAGCGGTCATCTGCCTGCTGTCGCCCAACTGGGAGGCGTCCCAGGAGTGCCGTGTGGAGTACCGGACCGCCGAGAACCTCAACAAGCAGATCTTCATGGCCCGGTTGAAGCCGTCGACAGGGGACGACCTGACGTCGGAATGGCAACGCTGCGACCTGTTCGGTGACGGACCCAAAACCGCAGTCGACATCGGCGGCGGTCCGCCCGTCGAATTCGCGACCCACGGTCTGTACCGCCTCCGCGACGGCATCCGCGGCGCCGGTATCGGAGCGGAATCCTTCGTGTGGCCACCGCCGGGCGACACCGGCCGCGCGCCGTACCGCGGTTGGGAACCGTTGGACGAGAAGGACGCGGCGGTGTTCTTCGGCCGCGACGCGCAGATCATCAAGGCGCTCGACGCGCTGCGCGGCATGCGGCTGTCGGGGCTGAACGCGCTGTTCGTCGTGCTGGGGCCGTCGGGCACCGGCAAGTCGTCGTTCCTGCGGGCCGGTGTGCTGCCGCGACTTCGACGCGAGGACCGCAGGTTCGTGCTTCTGGACATCGTTCGGCCCGAACGGAACGTGCTCACCGGGGATTCCGGCTTCGCCCACGCGATCACCCGAACGCGGTCGGCGTTCGGGCTGTCGCAGCCCAGCCTCGGCGAGATCAAAACGGCGTGCGCCGACGGCGATGTCGCGGCGGTGGCGCGCTGGCTCACCGAGATTCGCGACGAAGCCGCCGCGCGCCTGGTTCACCGCGAGTCCGATGAGCAAGGCGCCCCCACCGCCCCGACCCTGATCCTTCCGCTCGACCAGGCCGAGGAACTGTTCTCCGTCGACTCCGGTGAATCGGCCGCCACCTTCCTTCGTCTCATCGCCGGAGTCGTCGAGGAATTGAACACCACCGAGATCGGCCTGGCCGTTGCGGCGACCATCAGGACCGACCGGTACGAAGCGCTGCAGACGCATCCGGCTCTGGCCGGCGTCGGCACGCTGCTCTTCGACGAGCTCAAGCCGATGCCGCCAACGCAATTCAAAGAGGTGATCACCGGTCCCGGACGGCGTGCCACCGAGGCGGGCAGGCCGTTGACGATCGCCCCCGACCTCGTCGACCGGCTACTGGCAGATGCCGCCGAGGGCGCCGACACGCTGCCGATGCTGGCGCTGACGATGTCGCGGCTCTACACGGATTACGGAAGCACCGGCGAACTCACGTCGGCGCAGTACGAGTCGATGGGCGGGATGCGACGCGTCGTGCAAACCGAGATCGACGATGTGCTGTCGTCCGATCCGCAGAAGCGGGCGGGGGAGTTGGAGGCGCTGCGGGCGGCGTTCATCCCGTGGTTGGCGACCGTCAACCCTGACAACGACCAGCCGATGCGACGCGTCGCGCGATGGTCCGATCTGCCCGAGCCGAGCAGGCCCTTGATCGACGCGCTCGTCGGAAAACGCTTGATGGTCAGGGACACTCGTGACGGGGAGACGGTCGTCGAGGTCGCGCTGGAGAGCCTGCTGCGGCAGTGGGACGAGTTGGCCGCCTGGTTGCGCGAGCAGCGCGACGACCTCAAGGACGCCGACGACATCGAACGCAGCGCCGCCGAGTGGACCGCCGACGCCGAGGATCCGGCGTGGCTGCTGTCGGGCAGCCGATTGGTCGATGCCGAGAACTTGGCAGGCAGGCCGGGTTTCCGCCAGCGTCTGAGTCAGACAGCGGCCTACCTTGCCGCGTCGCGATATGCGGAGAACCAACGCAGGGCAGCAGAGGAGGAACAACGCCTCGCCGAGTTGCGTGCGGCGGAGGAGCGCGCGGCGTACGCGCAGGAGCGTCAGGTCACCGCCGAATCGCATGCGACCACACTGCGGAAGCGCTCGCGGATCCTGCGTGCGGTGCTTGCGGTGACCGCCGTCGTCGCCGTCATCGCCGCAGCCGGCTTCGTCTACGCGACGAAGGCGAGCAGCGAGGCGCAGCGGCGGTTCGAGCAGGCGACCAGCGTCCGGCTGACCAACGAAGGCGTCGCGATGATCGTCGGAAACAAGCCGGGTGGCGATATCCGTGCCATGCAGGAACTGATGGCGGCCAGGGCTTTGACGTCCGACCCGGACAATGACGCGCTGTACAGCGTCGGGGTCAGGGACCGCAACACCCGCAAGGTGATACCGACCCCCGTCCAGATGTGGACGGTCGCCTACAGCCCGGACGGCAAACACATCGCCGGGGCGGGCAGAGACGGATTCATTCGCATCTGGGACGCGACGACGGGAGACCCCGTGGGATCCCCGCTCGAGGGTCAGGGCGGACTGGTCTACCAGGTGGCTTACAGCCCCGACGGAGCCCTGCTGGCCTCTGCCGCGGCCGACGACACGGTGCGCATCTGGGATGCCGAATCCGGCAAGCAGATCCACGAGCTCGGCGGCCACACGCCCGGGGCGACCGACGCCGCGTTCAGTACCGACGGCCGCCGGCTGGCCACGTTGAGTTCGGCCGGGCTGCTTCGGGTTTGGGACGTCGATTCGGGCCGCGTGCTGTCCACCATCGCCACCGGTCATACGGGTGCGGCGAATTGCGTCGCGTTCAGCCCGGACGGCCGTCTGCTCGCCACCGGAGGTGACGACGGAACGGTCAAGATGTGGGACGCGGGTAGCGGTGCACCCGTGGGCGAACCGATCGCGGTGCAGACCGGCAACGTGAACGCGCTCGAGTTCAGTCCGGACGGTGGTCGCCTGGCCGCCAGCGCCGGAAACGACGCCGTCCTGGTGGACACGGCGACTCGACAGCCGATCGGCGAGCACCTGACCGGGCACACGAATGCTGTCAGCGGCCTAGCGTTCAGCCGCGACGGCCGGTGGATGGCCACCTCGTCTGCAGACTCCACCATCCGGATGTGGGACGCACGGACCGGCTTGTGGACCGGTATCGGCATATGGGGTCATGAAAGCACCGTGTTCGGCCTCGCGTTCAGCCCGGACGGTAGTCGGCTCGTCAGCGCGGGTCGCGATTCCACGGTGCGGATCTGGGAACCATGGCGGGGCGCCGCTATCAACGCGCACGGCGACAAAGCGCGTGCCGTCGCGTACTCGCCCGACGGCACGCTGCTCGCGAGTGCCGGCTACGACGGCATGATCCAGTTCTGGAATCCCGAAACGGGAGAGTCCGTCGGCGAGCCCATCGCCGGGAACGGCTGGGAGGCATTGAGCTACAGCGACGACGGCAAACAGCTTGCCGCCGGGGGCTTCGATGGCGAGGTCGTCGTGTTCGACACCGCCTCGCGGCGGCCGATGATCCAGGCGTCGTCAGGTCACCCCGCAGCGATCCGCTACGTCGACTTCAGCCCCGACGCCTCCCGGCTCAGCGTCGTCGACTGGGACGGCGTCGCCGGAGTATGGGACCTGGCCGACAGCAAGCAGGTCGGTACAGACGTCGCCGACATCAACGCTCTCGCCCTCACCAAGGACTGGAAACTGCTCGCCGAGAGCCAGAATGCCGACGCGGGTCAGATCAGGCTCCTCAACCTCGGCGAGAAAGACGCGAAGATGACAGATCTGATGGAAGGGCATACCAACCGGCTGCGCAGTCTGGCCTTCGATCCTGCGGGCGACGTTCTTGCGTCGGCAGGCGACGACACCACGATCCGGTTGTGGGACGTCAAGTCGCAGAAGCAGATCGGAGACGAGTTGACCGGCCACACCGACACCGTCTTCACTGTCGCGTTCAGCCCGGACGGTACCCGCCTGGTCTCCGGTGGCGGCGACACTTCGGTACGGCTCTGGGATGTGAACACTCACAAGCAGATCGGCGATCCACTGTGGGGTCACGGTCAGCAGGTGATCAGTGTGGCCTGGCGGCCGGACGGTACCGGATTCGCGTCGGCGAGCAACGACGGCACCGTGCTGATGTGGCCGGCATCGGTCGAACCGGGTGAAATCTGCTCGAAGTTGACCGCCAACATGAGCCGTAAGCAGTGGAACGAATGGGTGTCACCGGAGATCGATTACAAGAAAGGCTGCCCGGACCTGCCGATAGCGCCGGACTAGCCGTCCGCCGTCTCGTAGCGGCGCGCGAATTCGTCTGCGGGCACCGGCCATTGGTCGCCCTGCTCGCCGCGCACCACCCAGTCGCCGTCGGCCGCGGTGACCCGTCCCTCGAGCGTCTCGACGACCTCGCCCGCCCGCGCCGGCCGTGCAGTGACGACGCCGCGCCTGCGCCACTGGTCACCGTCGATGTGCTCGTAACGTGCGCGGAAGATGTCGTCGCGGACCGACCAGGCATTGCCGTTGCCGCCCTCGTGGACCTCCCAGTCGCCCGCCTGGGCGGAGACCGTGTCACCCGACCGGGTTGTCCACGTCCAGGGCTGCAGTCGTTGCTCGGCGAGCACGGTGCCCACCTGCCGAAAGGATTGCCACATCGAGTCATTGGTGGTCGGCCTCGACCGGTAACCGAGTTCGCGGAGTCTGATCAGCGTCGTGGCCAGACTGCTCAGGGCCGCGTCGAGGCGCTCCGGATCGGCTTCGATGGTCTGCCAGTCGACGAGCTTGTCGTGGATCTTGCGGGCGTCGTCGCGCGGCGTGCCGTGACGCCAACCGGCTTTCTCGTAGAACCGGCACCAATCCTCGTGTTCGGCGCGGGCCATCGCTGTCGCCGCGTCGCGGTCAAAGCCCATGAGCCGCAACTGCTCCAAGGGTTCGAGCCCGCGCATGTTGGTGACCGAGACCGCTTCCTGCTGGTCGTCCCACACGTTCCAGGTGTGGCCGCCGATGCGCTCCACCATCCAGAGCGCGTTGCGGACCTGACGCCGATTCGACTCGCGGTAGAACTCGTCGAGCTCGGTCCACGGCACGCTGGCCGCCGACCGGCCGCCCGACTCGGCTGCGTAGCGGTCATGGATGAGCTGGGCGGCTCTCTCCCACGCGTCCTGCGCCTGGCCCTGCGGCATGTCCATGCTGAGCCGGTACGTCCTCAGCTTGCCCACGATCGACAAGCGGTCCTCGGTGACTTCGGCCTCGGGATCCCAGGCGTAGACGGGGGTGGCCGGAAAGCGTGCTGCCAGGCGGGTTCCCGTCGTGGCGTCGATGGCAGACCCCTTCGAGCCGTCGGCGTCGACGAGGATGACGGCGGTCGCCGCGGCGTCGGTTTCCTTCAGCAGCGCCGACAACACCGACACCGTGGGCGGCTTGGGCACCGCCTCGATGCGCAGGTCGTCGACACCCATCCCGAGCCTGCGGCGGGAGTGCTCGTGGTCTTCCTCGTACTCTTCGGCATTCTCAGCCACCAGAACGAGCTGGGGCAGGGGTGGGTCGAGAGGGTCGGCATAGTAATTGCGTTCCAGCTGCCGCTGAGCCACATCCGAACACAGCGCCAACGTCAGGCGCGAGGTGCCGCACACGAAAACCCGTCGTATCGAATCGCTTTCGATGATCCGGTCGAGAAGTTGGCGGGCAGTCACCTCGTACTTGCCCACCGCGTCGGCGGCCCATCTCGTCTCGGCCCCACCGAAATGCTGGGCCCGCCACACCTCGGCCTGCCACGGGTCGTCGATTCGCACGATCAGCGGGATCCGCTGCCGGACTCCGACCTCGGCCAGCCGTGCGGTGATCGCGCGCAGCCGCAGCAGATTGCTCGACGGATCGGGTGACAACAGATAGAGCCGGTCGAGTTTGCGCCAGAACGACAGCGACGTCAGCGCCTCGCTTCTGCTGATGTCCACGACGATGATCCGCGCGCCCTGTGCGCGCGCGTCGGCCACTGCGGGACGGTCCGGGTTGGCGACCAGGACCGCCAATGTGCTGCGGCGACCCATCGACCGCGCGACCGCGCTGACCATCGACAGCGCGTCGTCGTCCAGGTCGACGATCGCGGTGATGGAGCGGGCGAAGTACACGCGCAGCCGGTCGAAACGCGACCGGAAGACTGCCAGTGCGGCGCCGAAGACGGCCAGGAACACCGCGGCGAGCGCACACAGTTGAGCGATGTCGAGCGCGACCGGCGTCTGTGCTGGGCACAGACCCGTGGCCAGCGAACGATCTGCCGTGGCACTTTTGACCAGGCCCACCGTCCAGATCACCGGCGTGAAGAACGTCGGGTTCTGCTCGTCGTGACACCGCCAGTAGGACGCGAGCCCCAGCAGCGTGGCGATCAGCGCCAGCCCGGCGACGATCGCGACCGGGGCGCCTGGCCGCCGATCCGAGCCGGACCGCCACAGCACGGCGCCCAGCGCGACCAGCACGGCGACGACGATCGCAATGGTGACGGCCGAGTTGGGCTGGCCGAACCATCGGGCGGCAGGCGGCAACCCGCTGCGCAGCTGCGGCCATGACGCGATGACGGCCAGGTAGCACAGAAAGATCGCGGCCAGGATAGACAGGACCACACGCGACACGGACAGACGGTCAGCGCTGCGCACGCACACCTCCGTTCGACCCGCCCGCGAGCGCTCACCTTTGTACGCACACGGTCGTGCAAACCGTACAAGGATGTGCGCTCGGGAAGGGGCAAACTTACTTGTAGGTGTGCTGAGGCCCCTGCGCCTTCTTGTACAGCGACTTGAGCATCCGGTCGCGGAAGAACCCGTTGTCGATGAACTTGATACCGGTGTTCGCGACGGCCGGAATGCCCGCCAGCTTGTGGAAGTAGCGGCCGCGCTTGTACTCCCGGCCCCACGCCGCTTCCATCCGCTGGCCGTAGTTGGTGAAGTCGTCCGGCCCGCCGTTCTGCAGCGCCGCGATCGCGCACTCGCCCGCGGCCAGACCCGACTCGAGCGCCTTGGAGATACCGGCACCCGAGGCCGGCTTACCGGCGCCCAGCGAGTCACCGGTGAAGAGCACGCCGGGCCGCCACGG
>DATEIG010000133.1:0-2886 GCA_035279185.1 Mycobacterium sp. | reverse complement strand
GATTGACCCGAGGACCTTGATGGCCATTACCGACGTCGCCGACTTCGCACACCTGAGCAAGAACGATCTCGAGGTGTTCGGCGCCGAACTCGATGTCATTCGCCGTGACATCGAGGAGTCCCGCGGCGAGCGCGACGCCGCCTACATCCGCCGCACGATCGCCTTCCAACGGGCCCTCGAGGTCGGCGCGCGGCTACTCATCGCCGCGACCCGCGGCAGGACGGGCTGGCTACTGGGGACCTCGGCCCTGGCGGTCGCCAAGACTGTCGAGAACATGGAGATCAGCCACAACGTCAGCCACGGTCAATGGGATTGGATGAACGACCCCGAGATCCATTCCGCCACTTGGGAATGGGATCAGGTCGGCCTGTCGTCGCAGTGGCGCTATTCGCACAATTACCGCCACCACGTCTTCACGAACATCCTGGACATGGATGACGACCTCGGCTTTGGCGTGATGCGGATGACACGCGACCAAGCGTGGCATCCCCAATATCTGCTGCAACCGCTTCGCAACCTGCTGCTGGCGGTCGGCTTCGAGTGGGGCATCGCGCTGCACGGCATTCACTCCGCGCACGAGCGACCGGGAACCGCGGATGAGAAGCGCGCTCAGACCCGCGCTTTCGTGAAGAAGATCGGCCGCCAGGTGGCAAAGGACTACGTGGCGTTTCCCGCTCTGAGCCGGTCACGGTGGCGCCGCACACTCTTCGCCAACCTGGTCGCCAACGTGGCCCGCAACCTGTGGACCTACGTCGTCATCTTCTGCGGGCATTTCCCCGACGGCGCCGAGAAATTCACACCGACCGTGGTCGAGGAGGAGAGCCGACCGGAGTGGTATCTACGCCAGATGTTGGGTAGCGCCAACTTCAACGCAGGCCCGATTATGGCGTTTGCCAGCGGAAACCTGTGCTACCAGATCGAGCACCACCTTTTCCCCGATCTGCCGAGCAACCGCTATGCCGAGATCGCGCTCCGGGTGCGTGCGCTGTGCGACAAGTTCGATATCCCCTACACCACGGGGTCTCTGCACCGTCAGTATTTGCAAACGATCCGAACCATCCACAAGCTGGCGCTGCCGGACCGGCTCCTGAGGGAACCGTCGTAGAGGGCAGCGCCCGGGCGTACCGCTCTACAGGACGGGACGACCGCCGGTGACCGCCACACGGGCGCCGGAGATGTAACTGTCCTCGTCGGAGGCCAGCATGACGTATAAGGGCGCCGGTTCCGCCGGCTGGCCCGCGCGACCGAGCGGTGTTTCATCGCCGAAGTTGGCGACCTTCTCCTCAGGCATCGTGGCCGGGATCAGAGGAGTCCAAATCGGTCCCGGCGCCACGCTGCTCACCCGAATCCCCTTCTCTCCCAGCAGTTGAGCCAGGCTCGCCGAGAAGTTCGCGATGGCCGCCTTGGTCGCCGCATACGGCGCCAGAGTCGGCGACGGCATATCGGAGTTCACCGAAGAACTGCCGATCACCGACGATCCCGGACCCACGTGCGGCAGGGCGGCCTTCACGAGGTGGAAATAGGCTCCGACGTTCAGCCGGAAGGCGTAGTCCCACTCCTCATCGCTGATCTCCTCGAGGTCACCGTGCGTCATCTCGCCTCGACCGAATTCGGCGCGTATGCCGATTCGGCGACGCTGCTCGAGAAGGTGTCGTCCTGGGTCGGGACCCGGCTCAACTACGTGCCGGGGTCGAGCGATCCGATCGACGGCGCGGTCGACACCCTCCTCGCAGGCAATGGCGTGTGCCGTGACTACGCACATCTCGTCGTTGCGCTGCTGCGGGCGGTCAACGTGCCCGCGCGCCTGGTCTCCGTGTATGCGCCCGGTCTGTCACCGATGGATTTCCATGCGGTGGCCGAGGGGTTCGTCGACGGATACTGGCGGGTGGTCGACGCGACCTGCCTGGCGCCTCGGCAGACTCTGGTGCGAATCGCCACCGGACGCGACGCCGCCGACACCGCGTTCCTCGACAACCACAAGGGGTCCATCGACCTCACCAGCATGACCGTCACCGCCACGTCCGACGGCGACCTGCCGAGAGACGTCATCGACGAACTGGTCTCGATCCGGTAGCCGGCATTCACACCGACGCCGTCAGCCGGGCGGTCTCCGCGACGAACGCGTCGACGTCGGTGGCCTGTGTGTCGAAGCTGCACACCCACCTCACCTCACCCGAGGCGGCATCCCAGTCGTAGAACCGGAAGCTCTCGCGCAGACGGTCGGCGATCCCCGCAGGCAGACGGGCGAACACGGCGTTCGCCTGGGTCGGTTGGGTGAATTCGACACCGCGGATGCGGCCGTCGGCGATGCCGGCCTCGAGCTGGCCGCGAAGCCGGGTCGCCATCGCGTTGGCATGCCCGGCGGTGCGCAGGTAGAGGTCGCCGTCGAGCAGCGCTATCAACTGCGCCGAGACAAACCGCATCTTCGATGCGAGCTGCATCATGCTCTTGCGCAGGCGAATCAACCCTCCTGCGGCGGTCACGTCGAGCACCACTACCGCCTCCGCGCCGAGCGCCCCGGTCTTCGTTCCTCCGAAGGTGACGACGTCCACGCCCGCGTCGGTGGTGAAATCGCGCAGCGGCAGGCCCAGCGTTGCCGCCGCGTTCGACAGCCGGGCGCCGTCCATGAAGACGCGCATCCCGCGCTGATGCGCGTAAGAGGTGATCGCGCGCACCTCATCGGGGGTGTACACGGTGCCGAGCTCGCTCGACTGCGTGAGGTAGACGACCAGCGGCTGCGCCCGGTGTTCGTCGTCGAAGCCCCAGGCCTCCCCGGCGATCAGATCCGGTGTCAGCTTGCCGTCCGTCGTGGCGATCGGCAGCAGCTTGATACCCGCGACCTTCTCCGGCGCCCCGCCCTCGTCTGCGTGGACGTGCGCCGTCTTC
>DATEIG010000132.1:0-5521 GCA_035279185.1 Mycobacterium sp. | reverse complement strand
GCGGTGATCACCGCGACCGACGGCTTCAGGAACCGCGTCGTGAACGACGCCGCGCTGCTGTCCCGACGGTCGACGGGGCGATTGGTGGTAAAGGCAGTAGACATGAGGTGTGACTCCATCAGTCGAAGAAATTTCGAACTGTGGTTCACGTCAAAAGTTCAAGGCCCTGGATCCTCAAAGCCCATCGCTGCAGGCATTCAGAACCCTGCATGTCGATGACGTATCCCGTGGCTGCGAACTCAACCTTCTTTGACCCTACGCCCCTGCGGAGTGGTTCTGTCAAACATAAACCTGCTCTCTAATAATGCCTGTTCAGCACGGCGATTCGGGTGTCCGGCGAGCTTTGTCAAATTTGTCGAAACAAACGAAAATCCCCGATGCGAAAAGCGTGTAGCCGTTTCGCGCACAGGCGGGTCAGACTGACGTAATGGCGGTCGAAGTCGGCGGTATCGTCCTCGCCGCGGGTGCGGGCACCCGGTTCGGGACGCCCAAGGTGCTTGCGTCGGAAGGGCACTGGCTGCGCAGCGCAATCGCCGCGCTGGGCGACGGCGGGTGTGACGACGTCGTCGTGGTCCTCGGCGCGGCCGTCGTCGACGTGCCTGCGCCTGCGCGGTCCGTCATGGCCACCGACTGGGCCGAGGGAATCAGCGCGTCTCTGAAGGCCGGGATCACGGCGCTGTCCGACGATGCCGACTACGCGGCCGTCCTCACCGTCGACACGCCCGACATCGGCGCCGACGCGGTGCGACGCGTCGTGGATGCCGCGCTCTGTGCGCCATCGGGTATCGCGAGGGCCGTCTACGGGACGCGGCCGGGCCACCCGGTCGTCATCGCCCGTCGCCACTGGTCGGAACTCGCGGCAACCCTGCGCGGCGACGAGGGCGCGCGGTCGTTTCTGCGGTCCCGCCGCGACGTGGTCGACGTGGACTGCGCCGATCTCGCCACGGGCGCCGACATCGACGTCAATCGGCGACCGTGATCCCCAGCGCCTGTCGGGCGAAGCCGCGGACCGCGCGTTCTGCCACCTCGATCGCCTCGGCGTCGTCGCCCGCGGATGACATGGTCGCCGTCTGCGGGTCCAACGTCACCGTCGCCGCCACGTCGCCGGTGATCGGTTCGCAGACATCCCACCGGTAACAGGTCTCCGCGGGCACGCCGCGCAAATACCAAGCGCCGGCATTGATTTCCACGGGGTCCACAGGAGGTAATAGTAGGCATGAAGATCGCAGTGATCGGGGCCAGCGGCCTGATCGGGACCAAGCTCGTCGAATCGCTGACCACCGCGGGCCACCAGGTCGTCGGCGCGTCCCGCAGCAGCGGGGTGGACGTCCTGACCGGCGACGGCGTCGCTGAGGCGCTCGACGGCGCCGACGTGCTCGTCGACGTGGTGAACTCGCCGTCGTTCGAGGACGCCGCCGTGATGAGCTTCTTCACCACCTCGACGAGCAACCTGGCCGCGGCCGCCAGGACCGCGGGCGTGGGCCACTACGTCGCGCTGACGATCGTCGGACAGGACGAACTGCCCGACAGCGGATACATGCGCGCGAAGGTCGCGCAGGAGAAGATCATCGCCGGATCAGGCGTGCCCTACACCTTCGTGCGCGCAACGCAATTCGAGGAGTTCACCGACGGCATCACCGACTCGATGGTCGTCGGGGAGGAAGTGCGCGTTCCGAATGCCTTGATCCAACCGATCCCGGCGTGGAAAGTCGTATCCGTGCTCACCCGCGCCGCGGCCGCTCAACCGCTGAACGGGTGCGTGAACATCGGTGGCCCACAGAAGATCTCGTTCGAGCAGATGGCCCGCGACTCATTGAAGCGTCGGGGCGTGGACAAGAAGATCGTCGTCGACGAGGGCGCCGGGTACTTCGGCACCAGGCTTCACCAGCGCAGCCTGGTCACCCCCGACTGAATTACTCCGCGCCTGCTCTTGTGCTCTCCCCCTACCCTCCGGGTGGGGGGTGCCCCCACGCGTGCGCTACTTGATCTCCGCCAGCACCGTGCCCTGCGTGATGGCCGCACCCGGCTCGACCGCGAGGCCGGTGATGGTGCCGTCCTTGTGGGCGGTGACGGGGTTCTCCATCTTCATCGCCTCGAGCACGACCACCAGATCGCCCGCGGAGACCTCCTGGCCCTCTTCGACGGCAACCTTGACCACGGTGCCCTGCATCGGGGCGGTCACCGCGTCGCCGGACGCCGCTGCGCCGCCGTGCGAGCCGCGCTTGCGGGGCTTGGGCTTCTTGCGGACCACACCGGGTGCCGCGGCACCGCCACCATTGCCGATGGCGAGATCACCGGGCAGCGACACTTCCAGCCTGCGGCCGCCGACCTCGACGACCACCGTCTGGCGGGGGATGGTGTCCTCTTCGTCGATCGGCTCACCGCCGGTGAACGGCTCGATCTGGTTGTCCCACTCGGTCTCGATCCAGCGGGTGTGCACCGTGAAGCCGTTCTCGTCGCCGATGAAGGCCGGGTCCGAGACCACCGCGCGGTGGAACGGGATGACGGTCGCCAGACCCTCGACGGTGAACTCGGCGAGCGCGCGGCGGGACCGCTCCAGCGCCTCCTGACGCGTCGCGCCGGTGACGATCAGCTTGGCCAGCATCGAGTCGAACTGTCCGCCGATGACCGAACCGGTCTCGACGCCGGAGTCCAGCCGCACGCCGGGGCCGGTCGGGATCTCGTATCTGGTGACGGGGCCGGGAGCGGGCAGGAAGCCGCGGCCCGCGTCCTCGCCGTTGATGCGGAACTCGATCGAGTGGCCGCGCGGCGTCGGGTCCTCGGTGATGTCGAGGGCCTCGCCGTTGGCGATCTTGAACTGCTGGCGGACCAGGTCGATGCCCGCGGTCTCCTCGGTGACCGGGTGCTCGACCTGCAGGCGGGTGTTGACCTCGAGGAACGAGATCAGGCCGTCCTGGCCGACCAGGTACTCGACGGTGCCTGCGCCGTAATAGCCGGCCTCCTTGCAGATGCGCTTGGCGGACTCGTGGATCTCCTTGCGCTGCGCGTCGGTCAGGAACGGCGCGGGCGCCTCCTCGACCAGCTTCTGGAAGCGGCGCTGCAGCGAGCAGTCACGGGTGCCGGCCACGACCACGTTGCCGTGCGTATCGGCGATCACCTGAGCCTCGACGTGGCGCGGCTTGTCCAGGTAGCGCTCGACGAAGCACTCACCGCGGCCGAACGCCGCGACGGCCTCGCGGGTGGCCGACTCGAACAGCTCGGGGATCTCCTCGATGGTGCGGGCGACCTTCATGCCGCGACCGCCGCCGCCGAACGCCGCCTTGATCGCCACCGGCACGCCGTACTCCTTGGCGAAGGCCACGACCTCGTCGGCGTCCTTCACTGGATCCGGGGTGCCGGGCACCAGCGGGGCCTTCGCGCGCGCCGCGATGTGGCGGGCTGTCACCTTGTCGCCGAGATCGCGGATCGACTGCGGGCTCGGGCCGATCCAGATCAGGCCGGCGTCGAGCACTGCCTGCGCGAAATCGGCGTTCTCCGAGAGGAATCCGTATCCCGGATGTACCGCGTTGGCGCTGGACTTCTCAGCCGCGTCGAGCAGCTTCCCGAAGTCGAGGTAGGACTCCGCGGACGTCTGGCCGCCGAGCGCGAACGCCTCGTCGGCGAGTTTGACGTGGGGGGCGTCGGCGTCGGGTTCGGCGTACACCGCCACGCTCGGGATCCCGGCGTCCTTGGCCGCGCGGATCACCCGGACGGCGATCTCACCGCGATTGGCTACCAGCACCTTCTGGATGCGTGAGCTGGCGTGACTGGGCACTGCGCCTCCTGATCGACTTCGCGTCTTCGCTTATCTAAGAATCGTCTTTAAGAATGTATCCCGGGCAGTTTAAGCGCCGACACCGTGGCACCCCAACCGACCCTCGTGCTGCGTGCCGTGAGCGCTCACCTGTGTGCGGTTCGGGGCCCGAAATTCGTACAGGGCTGTGCTCGGCAGGGGGTTGGGTCAGCGCAGGTGCTTCTTGATGCGGGCCAGCATCGCCGACATGCCGCGCAGCCGCAGCGGGCTGATCAACGCCGCGAGCCCCAGCTCGCCGTAGAAGTCGTCGGGCACAGCGAGGATGTCGTCGGCGGACTGCTTGTCGAGGCCCTGGGCGAGTATCGAGGCGAAGCCGCGCGTCGTCGGCGCCTCGGGGGGTGCGCTGAAGTACAGGCGCACGTGGTCGCGGTCCCCGGCGTCGACATGAAGGAACAGCGGCGACTGGCACTCCGGCACCGGCTCCATCGCCGCCTCCTCGAGGTCGGCGGGCAGCGGAGGAAGCTCGCCTGCGAACTCGAGGAGCAGCTGCAGCTTGTCCTGGCCCTGTACCTCTTGAAAATCCGAGACCACATCGGCCAGCGCGGCCGGCATGGTCATGGTGCGTCGCCCGGCTCTTCCCCGACAGCGACGGGCACCCGCACGGCGTTGCCCCACTCGGTCCAGGACCCGTCGTAGTTGCGCACGCCTTCCTTGCCGAGCAGGTGGGTCAGCACGAACCAGGTGTGGCTGGACCGCTCGCCGATGCGGCAGTACACGACGGTCTTGTCCTCGGGATTCAGGAAGCCGTACAGCTCGTCGAGTTCGGCGCGGCTGCGGAACCGGCCGTTGTCCTGGGCCGCCTTGCCCCAGGGGATCGAGCGGGCGGTGGGGATGTGGCCGCCACGCAGCGCGCCCTCTTCGGGGTAGTCGGGCATGTGGGTGCGCTCGCCGGTGAACTCCTGCGGGGAGCGGACGTCGATCAGCGGCTGCTTGCCGAGGATGGCGAGCACGTCGTCCTTGTACGCCCGGATCGGTGCGTCGTTGCGCTCGACGACGGGGTAGCCGGTGGTCTGCTTGTTCGGCACGTCGAGCGTGGTGTCGCGGCCGTCGGAGATCCACAGGTCGCGTCCGCCGTCGAGGAGTCGCACATCGGGGTGGCCGAACAAGGTGAACACCCACAGGGCGTAGGCGGCCCACCAGTTGCTCTTGTCGCCGTAGATCACCACGGTGTCGTCGCGGGAAATGCCCTTGCGGTTCATCAGTTCGGCGAACTGCGCGCCGTCGATGTAGTCGCGCACCTGGGGGTCGTTGAGGTCGGTGTGCCAGTCGATCTTCACCGCGCCGGGGATGTGGCCGGTGTCGTAGAGCAGGACGTCTTCGTCGGACTCGACGACGACCAGGCCCGGCCTGCCGAGGTTCCCCGACAGCCAGTCGGGGGTGACCAGGCGCTCCGGGTGGGCGTACGACGCGAGATTGGGATCGGGGTCTGGAGGAAGTGCCACGCCTGTGAGCCTACAGCGGGTTATCCGCCCAGAGATTGCCGACGGAGAGCCCTACGCGGGTGAAAAGCCTGCGCATCGTGGGTAGCGACAACCCGATCACGTTGGACGGATCGCCGTCGATGCCGTCGACGAACCAGCCGCCCAGGCCGTCGATGGTGAAGGCGCCCGCCACCCGCAGCGACTCGCCGGTGGCCAGATACGCCGTCAGTTCCTCGTCGGTCGGTGTGCCGAATCTGACGGTGGTGGTGCCGCATTCGACCTCGCG